>CAUPCW010000048.1:0-24275 GCA_963509895.1 uncultured Flavobacterium sp. | reverse complement strand
TTACCAACATTGGCTACAATAGAGATTTCATCGTGGTCTTTAAAGTACGATTTAACTCCAAAATGGGTTACAGGATAGTTATCTGCTAAACAAACTTTAATCATGGTATTTATTTTTTAAGAGTTGTCTATCAAAATGATACTATAAATGTAGTAAAAAAAATACAATAAGGAAATTAAATGTTAATTTTTTTTATTTTTTATCTATAATGCAGATGGGTATTGGGTTCATTTTGTGTTGGTTAGCTGTATTTAGGCGCTTGTAGGACTCAAAAACTTCTTTTTCTCTACCCTCAAATTCCGAAATCGTTTTCCCAATTTCTTCTTGCAACATGGCCCATTCCAATTCGTCATAACTGGCACCAAGTTGATCTTCGTCTGAACGATCGTCTCCAAATAGACCATCTGTCGGCGCGGCAATTAGAATAGAATTTGGAACTTTCAAATATTCTCCTAATGCATAAACATCTGATTTTAATAAATCGGCAATTGGACTTAGGTCTACTCCACCATCACCATACTTAGTGTAAAAACCCACTCCAAAATCCTCAACTTTATTTCCAGTTCCAGCGACTAGTAATCCATGAATTCCAGCATAGTAATATAAGGTGCTCATTCGCAAACGAGCTCTTGTGTTAGCTAATGACAAGTTCATTTTGGCAGTATCTTGATGTTCTGGAACGACTTTTTTGAATGTTTCAAATACAGAAGTCAAATCAGAAGCGGCACTTTTTACGTTTGGGAAACGTTCTTTGAGTTGTTTGATATGCTCTTGTGCTCTACTAACATGCGATGGTGCTTGATGAATTGGCATCTCTACACAAAGTACATCCATTCCTGTTTGTGCACATAGTGTAGAAGTCACAGCAGAGTCAACGCCGCCAGAAATACCAATCACAAATCCATTTGATTTGGCTTTCTTGGCATAATCAGTGAGCCATTTTACTATTTGAGTATTTACTTTTTCTGGAGATAAGGTCGTTTTTTTAATCATAATAGTTTACGTTTTAAAAAGCAGGAATGTATATTTGCAAAATCTTTTCAAAAAGGGATTTTTTTCCGAAAATATTTAAAAGCTAAATTAAATAATAAATATTAAATCGCCATAATTCCGAACCATAAACTAGAAATAAGAAACGGGATTAAAGCATTGAATGCCTTAAATAATGTATAACTTATGAAAATCTATCTTTTGCCTCTTGTTATTTGTTTCTTTTTGCTTTCTTGTGAAAAGAAAAATAAGGTTGAAAAAGCTGTAGAAGAAATTCCAGTTGAAATTAAAGTAGATCGATTTGATAAAGCTTTTTTTGAAACTAAACCTGAGGACTTAAATCAGTTAAAACAAAAATACCCTTATTTTTTTCCTGCAGGAACGGATGATGCAATTTGGATTGAAAAAATGCAGCACCCGCAATGGAGAGAATTATATGGTGAAGTACAAAAAAAATACAGTGATTTTGATTCAGTTAAAGAGGAAATAGAAGTATTATTTAAGCATGTTAAGTTTTATTTTCCTAAAACCCAAACACCTAAAGTAATTACTTTAATTTCTGAAATGGATTATAATTCTAAAGTCATTTATGCGGATAGTTTAGTGATTATTCCTTTGGAATTGTATTTGGGTAAAAACCATAAATTTTATCAGTTTCCGGAGTATATCAAACAAAATTTTGAGCAAAACCAGATCGTTCCTGATGTTGCTTCAAGTTTTATTCAAACCAAAATGATTCCAGATGCAGACAAAACCTTTTTATCTCAAATGATTTATTTAGGAAAAGCATTGTACTTAAAGGAATTATTGTTACCTGAATATACAGATGCAGCACGAATGGGCTATACTCTAGAGCAAATGACTTGGTGTTCAGAAAATGAAGGATACATTTGGCGATACTTTATCGATAAAGAAATGTTGTATAGTGTAGATGGTAAGTTAGTACCTCGCTTTTTGAGTCCTGCACCCTTTTCAAAATTTTATTTAGAAATCGACAATGATTCACCAGGGCAAGTGGGTGCTTGGATTGGTTGGCAAATTGTACGTTCCTACATGAAAAATAACGACATTTCAATTAATGAATTGTTGAATAAAAATGCCAAAGAAATTTTTGAACAATCAAAATATAAACCTAAGAAATAATGTCAAATACACATACCTCAGAAATTAAATTTCAAGTTGAATTAGATGAGAATAGAGTGCCCGAAAAATTGCTTTGGTCTGCTGAAGATGGCGGCGTAAATGCGGAAGAAGCAAAAGCAATCATGCTTTCTATTTGGGATAGTAATCATAAAGAAAGTATGCGAATCGACTTGTGGACTAAAGATATGCCGGTAGATGAGATGAAAATTTTTTTCCATCAGACGTTAGTAGCAATGTCGGAAACTTTTAAGAGGGCTACCAATGAAGAAAAAATGGCAGATACTATGATGGATTTTTGCGATTATTTCGCCGAAAAATTAGAATTGAAAAAGTAAATGAGCTAAAATAAAAATCCCAAATCCTAATTTAATCTTGGGATTTGGGATTTAATTTTTTCTGATTTAAAACGTATTGTTGTTTTTGAAAACTTCTTGATTTACCTCATCTATATATTGAAGTACTTCTTCTTTACCAGTAGATTCTGTAGAAGAAGTTACAAAATAATGAGGCATTTCGGCCCAATTGTTGGCTAGCATTTTCTTTTTATAAGCAGCAATGTGTGAATCAATCTTCACTCTACTTATTTTGTCTGCTTTTGTAAAAATGATACAAAACGGAATTTCACTTTCTCCCATGTAAGACATAAACTCAATATCTATAGTTTGTGCTTCGTGTCGAATATCTATCAGTACAAAAGCGCAAACTAATTGTTCTCTCGATTCAAAATAATCAGTGATAAATTCTTGAAATATTGATTTTGTCTTCTTGGATACTTTAGCATAGCCATAACCAGGTAAATCAACCAAGAACCAATTGTTATTGATTAAAAAATGATTTATAAGCTGTGTCTTTCCGGGTCTTGCCGAAGTTTTAGCTAACTTTTTATGATTCGTTAGCATGTTGATCAACGAGGATTTACCTACGTTAGATCGGCCAATAAAAGCATATTCGGGTAAGAAATCTTTAGGGCATTTGCTTACATCAGAATTACTTATAACAAACTCAGCTGTATTGATTTTCATTTTTTTATTTTCTAATCGTTTTGATTAATGTGCCGATAAGTGTGTATGGGTTAACCAATCTTCCAAAATTCTATTGAATTCTTCTGGATGCTCCATCATAGCGGCATGTCCACATTTGTCAATCCAATATAAATTGGAGTTAGGCATCAATTTATGGAACTCTTCTGCAACTTCTGGAGGAGTTACTTTGTCATTTTTTCCCCAAATAATACAAGTTTGAACATGCATTTTTGGTAAATCTTTTGCCATATTGTGTCGGATAGCACTCTTGGCAATGGTCAAGGTTTTAATTAATTTGATTCGGTCATTTACAGTAGCAAAAACTTCGTCTATTAATTCTGGAGTAGCTATTTTTGGGTCATAAAAAACATCTTCTGCTTTTCTCTTGATGTATTCATAGTCTCCTCTTTTCGGGTAGCTATCGCCCATGGCACTTTCATAAAGCCCTGAACTTCCTGTGATTACTAGACCAGCGACTTTTTCAGGATACATTTTTGTGTGGTACAATGCGATATGTCCTCCCAAGGAGTTGCCTAAAAGGATTACGCGATCCAATCCTTTGTAGGTAATAAAGTTTTTTACGTATACTGCAAAGCTTTTAACGTTAGTCTTTAAAATGTTTTGTGTGTAAATAGGTAAATCAGGAATAATAATTTTATATCCTCTTTCAGAAAAATAACTTGCTACAGCGTCAAAGTTACTTAATCCTCCCATAAGCCCGTGAAGGATTACGATTGGAGTTCCTTCTCCAGCTTCATAATAGCTATACTTGCCTTCTATTTTATAGTATTTTTCCATGTAATATGTGACTCAATTTCAATTTCGACAAATATAGGATTTATTAAATTAAAATAAATTGTTAGCGTTGCTTTTTACGGAGATTATTCTTTTTAGCTTTTTTATCAGACTTAAAACGAGGGGTTTTCATCTGTAATTATTAGGAATTTTATTGGTACTATTTTCTCTGATTTTTACTGTAAGTATTTGATAAAATTTTATAGATATTAACTTTCTTACAAAAATATTTTTTGAAGCTAATTACTTGATGGTGCATTAATTAAAGGTTTTTAGTTAGAAGTGGGTAAACTTATCAACAAAGTGGTATAAAGTGGTAAATTGTGGTAATATTTTATATATTTTTGCTTTATACAATCTAATACAAAATTTGTGGACGCAATTGTTGGTACATATGAGTGTAAAGTCGATGCTAAAGGAAGGGTAATGTTGCCTTCTCCTTTAAAAAAGCAATTGGCTTCTTCTCTTCAAGACGGTTTCGTTTTGAAGCGCTCGGTGTTTCAGCCTTGTTTAGAATTGTATCCAATGGCCGAATGGAATGTGATGATGCAAAAGGTGAATGGATTGAATCGGTTTGTGAAAAAAAACAATGATTTTATTCGTCGATTTACTGCTGGCGTAAAAGTGGTAGAAATTGATGCATTGGGTAGAATGTTGATTCCGAAAGATTTGGTTGGTTTTGCAAGTATTGTCAAAGATGTGGTTTTTTCATCAGCCGTGACGATTGTAGAGATTTGGGATAAAGACTTATATGAAAAATCAATAAGTGGAGAGGATCTTGATTTTGCCGATTTGGCAGAGGAAGTAATGGGAAATATAAATAATGGCGACAATGGAATATCATAATCCTGTATTGTTAAAAGAAACGGTAGATGGTTTGAATATCAAACCAGACGGAGTGTATGTAGACGTGACATTTGGTGGTGGAGGGCACTCAACCGAAATTCTTAAAAGATTAGGTCCTGATGGAAAACTGTTTGCTTTTGATCAAGACGAAGATGCTTTGGCAAATGCTTTGCCAGATGAGCGCTTCACGTTGATTAATGAAAACTTCAGGTTTATCAAGCGCTTCTTGCGTTTTTATGGCGTAAAAGGGGTAGATGGAATTTTGGCAGATTTAGGGGTTTCTTCCCATCAATTTGATGTGCCTGAACGAGGATTTTCTACTCGTTTTGATGCAGAATTGGATATGCGAATGAGTCAGAAAAACGATTTGAGCGCCTATCGTGTGGTCAATGAATATGATGATGCGAATTTGAGAAGAGTTTTTTGGGATTATGGTGAATTAAAAAATGCTCCAGCTTTGTCCAGAACAATTATAGAAGCAAGAGAGAAACAGTCTATCAAAACTACAGATGAGTTGAAATTGATTTTGGCCAAATATCTACCCGAAAAAGTGCGTAATAAAGTATTGGCTCAAATCTATCAAGCGATTCGAATTGAGGTGAATCAGGAAATGGATGTTTTAAAAGAATTTTTAGAGCAATCTCTAGAGATTTTAAATCCTGAAGGAAGACTGAGTGTAATCTCTTATCATTCTCTTGAGGACCGACTCGTGAAACGATTTATCAAAAACGGTATGTTTGAAGGGGAGCCAGAACGTGACTTTTTTGGAAATTTTTCAGTTCCATTCAAAACTATAGGTAAGTTGATTGTTCCTTCAAATGAAGAAATAAAAAGTAATAATAGAGCACGAAGCGCCAAATTGCGTATTGCAGAAAAGAAATAATAAAAATGAAACATGGAGTTTACGCCATATTAAAAGCGAAATATTTGATTCATGATGATGCCATTAAAAATTGGCGTTTTATTGTTTTTTTGGTGGTACTTGTTATTTTAATGATTGCCAATACACAGCGATTTGAGCAGAAGGTTTTTGAAATAAATGAGCTAAACAATGAGGTCAAAGAACTTCGTTCAGAATTTGTAGATAAAAGATCAGAATTGATGAAGCTAAAAATGGAGTCGACTGTTTCCAGAAAAATGGAAGCTAAGCAAATTTTTCCTTCAACAATTCCACCAGTAAAGATTAAAGTTAAAAAAGAAGAAGACCCGAATATATTCGAAAAACTATGGCAGTAGAAGATAAAAACATATCGTACCGTATTTATCTAGTGGCATTTTTCCTCTTCATCATGGCCGCAGCTATCACTGTGAAGTTAACGAATATTCAATGGGTTGAAGGTGACTATTATAGAAAATTAGCCAAAGAAAGAACGGTTAAAAACTTTGTAATTCCAGCCAATAAAGGAAATATTTATTCAGCAGACGGAAGTCTTTTGGCTACTTCTATACCTAATTATGAGATCCGTTTTGATGCTGTAGCACCAAAAACCGAAGTGTTTGAAAAAAACGTAAAACAATTAGCAGATTCTTTAGGTAAACTTTTAAATAAATCCTCGGATACTTTTGAAAGAGACTTAAGAAGAGCCAGAGTAAATAAAAGCAGGTATTTTCTTGTGGCTCGCGATTTGAGTTACACAGAATATGTTGCCATTAAGCGATTTCCATTATTCAAACTTGGCGCATATAAAGGAGGTATAATAGTAGAACAAGAAACGGTTCGTGAACATCCTATAGGTAAAATTGCTGAACGAACGATTGGATATATAGGACGAGATGTAAATGGACATATAAACCCAGTTGGGGTAGAAGGCGCGTATAGTAAATATCTAAACGGCAAAGATGGTCGTATTTTAAAGCAAAAAATTGCCAAAGGACAATGGAAACCAATTAGTGATATCAATCAAATTGAGCCACAAGATGGGTATGATGTGATTTCTACTATTGATGTTTTTATTCAAGATATTGCCCATCACGCTTTGCTTAAACAATTAGAAGAATATCAAGCAGATCATGGTTGTGTGGTGGTGATGGAAACACAAACAGGCTACGTGAAAGCTATTTCTAATTTAGGAAGAAATGAAAAAACGGGCATGTATTCAGAGCGATTGAATTATGCGGTTAGAGAATCTCACGAGCCTGGATCTACCTTTAAGTTGGTAGATTTAATGGCTTTATTAGAGGATAAACTTATTGATACCAGTGCTGTTTTTGATAGTAAAGGCGGAGAAATAAAATACTTTGGTCGATCAGTTCGCGATTCTCATGAAGGAGGCTATGGAAAAATTTCTTTGGCTAGAGGATTCGAAGTTTCTTCTAATACTGTGATGGTTCAAGCGGTTTATAATAATTATAAATCTAATCCAACACAGTTTGTGAATCATATTAATGCCTATGGATTGAACAAAAAATTAGGAATAGGATTCAATGGCGAAGGCAGGCCTTATATTCCTCAACCAACAGATCCAAAATGGTCTAGAGTAACATTGCCTTGGATGGCTTTTGGATACGGTGTTTCTGTAACGCCTTTGCAAACCTTAGCTTATTACAATGCTGTGGCTAATAATGGGGAGATGGTAAAACCATTGTTTGTTTCTGAAATTAAAGAGTGGAATAAAACCATCAAAAAGTACGACAAAGTGGTATTGAATCCTAAAATATGTTCACAAGAAACGATTCATAAACTCAAAGCGGTTTTGGAAAATGTGGTCAAAAAAGGAACGGGTTCTAAGTTGTACTCCAAAGATTTTTCTATGGCAGGAAAAACAGGAACGGCTCAAGTAAATTATGCTAAATCAGGCGGTGCCGAAAAATACTATGCGTCTTCATTCGTAGGGTATTTTCCCGCAGATCACCCAAAATATTCTTGTATTGTAGTAGTTCACAAACCCAATACAACCAATAATAATTATTACGGAGCTGATGTAGCGGGTCCAGTTTTTAAGCGTATAGCTCAAAAGATATTTACCGATTCGCCAACAACCAATGAGATTAAAAATCTGAATCGAAAAATTGAAAAACAAGAGAGCGATTACAATTCTTATTATGCTAAAGCGCAAAAAAAGTCCAAAGCGGTTCCAAATGTTCGTGGAATGGCAGGCATGGACGCAGTTGCCTTACTTGAAAATTTAGGATTAAAAGTGAAAGCTATTGGGATTGGAAAAGTAAAGAAACAATCGCTTCAAGCTGGAGAAAATATAGCTAAAAATGCAACTATAGTATTAGAATTATCATGAAGACATTAAAAGATATATTGTATAAAGTAGCTATCGATGCGCTAAATGGCGCTACCGATATTACTGTGAATCATTTGCATTTTGATTCTAGGAAAATAGTTGCTGATGATGTTTTTGTGGCCATAAGAGGCTCAGTTTCTGATGGACATGATTATATCGAGAAAGCAATAGAATTAGGCGCAACTGCTGTTGTATGTGATGTTTTTCCAAAAGCTTTACATCCAAACGTGACTTATGTACAAGTAAAAGACACCAATGCGGCATTAGCTTACATGGCAGCTAATTTTTATGATAACCCATCTCAAAAATTAAAATTAGTTGGAATAACAGGAACTAACGGTAAAACAACGATTGCTTCCTTGTTGTATCAATTGTTCAAAAAAGCAGGTTTCAAGGTAGGTTTGATTTCTACTGTCAAAATTTTGGTTGATGATACAGAGTTCAAAGCAACTCATACCACTCCAGATTCATTAACGATCAATTATTATTTGGACGCAATGAATGCTGCTGGTGTTGCATACTGTTTTATGGAAGTAAGTTCACATGGTATTCATCAAAAAAGAACCGAAGGATTACATTTTGTAGGAGGAGTTTTTACCAATCTTTCTCACGATCATTTGGATTATCATCCCACTTTTGCAGAATACCGTGATGTAAAAAAATCCTTTTTCGACTTTTTACCCAAAACAGCCTTTGCATTGTCTAACGCAGATGATAAAAACGGAACGGTAATGTTGCAAAATACTCAGGCCATTAAGCGTACTTATGCACTTAAAACCTATGCAAATTATAAAGCATTAATTCTAGAAAATCAACTATCTGGTTTGTTGTTAAAGATTAACGATAATGAAGTTTGGGTAAAATTAATAGGAACATTTAATGCTTATAATTTATTAGCTATTTACGGAACCGCGGTGGAATTAGGTCTAGAAAGTCTTGAAGTGCTTCGTTTGTTGTCTGAATTAGAAAGTGTTTCGGGTAGGTTTCAATTTATTGTTTCGGCCCAGAATATAACGGCTATTGTTGATTATGCTCATACGCCAGATGCCTTAGATAATGTTTTGAATACGATTAACGATGTGCGTACACAAAACGAACAATTGATTACTGTGGTAGGTTGTGGAGGAAATAGAGACAAAGCCAAACGTCCTATTATGGGCGGAATTGCTTCGGAAAAAAGCAACAAAGCTATTCTTACTTCAGATAATCCAAGAGATGAAGAGCCGGAAACAATTATTGCAGAAATGGAAGCTGGTGTTGCCCCACAAAATTTCAAAAATATTTTAGTTATAACAGATAGAAAACAAGCTATAAAAACTGCCTGTCAATTGGCTCAACCCAATGATATAATTCTCATTGCTGGAAAAGGACATGAAACCTATCAAGAAATCAAAGGAGTTCGTCAAGATTTTGATGACATGAAAATAGTAAAAGAAACGCTAGAACAATTAGGAAAATAAAAACAAATTTTAAAGCACTTAAGCTATAGGTTTAAGTAGAATTTAAATTTTAAAACATAAAAAATATGCTGTACTATTTATTTGAATATTTAAACAAAACAATGGATATTCCTGGAACAGGAGTTTTTCAGTACATCACTTTTAGATCGGCATTAGCATTTATGTTGTCGTTGTTGCTGTCTACCATTTATGGTAAACGAATTATTGGATTCTTAAGAAATCAACAAGTAGGTGAAACGGTTCGTGAGTTGGGATTAGCAGGTCAAAATGAAAAAGCGGGTACGCCAACAATGGGTGGGCTTATCATTATTTTTGCGACTTTGGTACCCGTTCTTTTGTTTGCTAGGTTACAGAATATTTATATTATTTTGTTGATTGTGACTACTTTATGGATGGGAACTATTGGTTTTGTAGATGATTACATCAAAATTTTCAAAAAAGACAAACAAGGTCTAAAAGGGATTTTTAAAGTTTTTGGTCAAGTTGGTTTGGGATTAATAGTAGGTTCTGTGCTTTATTTTAGCCCAGCAGTTACGGTTAGAACGGATACTGGAAAAATAGACATTTTTAAATCTGCAACTCAAACCGTGCTTCTTCCGGCACCAATTGAAGAAAAATCTACCGCCACTACAATTCCTTTTTTTAAGAATAATGAGTTTGATTACGCGGAGTTATTGGCTTGGACAGGAGATGGTTATGAGAAATGGGCTTGGTTAGTTTTTATTCCAATTGTGATTTTCATCATCACAGCAGTTTCAAATGGTGCCAATTTAACAGATGGGATAGATGGTTTAGCCGCAGGAACATCGGCCGTTTCTGTTTTTGCTCTAGGGATCTTCACATTCGTTTCGGGAAACATTATTTTTTCGAACTATCTTAATATTATGTATATCCCTAATTCTGGAGAAATGACGGTATTTATTTTCTCTTTTGTTGGGGCGCTCATTGGTTTTCTTTGGTACAATTCGTATCCTGCATCTGTGTTTATGGGTGATACCGGAAGTTTAACCATAGGAGGAATTATTGCAGTTTTGGCTATTGCGGTTAGAAAAGAAATGTTGATTCCGCTATTGTGTGGAATCTTCTTAGTCGAAAATTTTTCAGTAGTACTTCAAGTGAGCTATTTTAAATATACCAAAAAACGATTTGGGGAAGGAAGAAGAATTTTCTTAATGTCGCCTCTGCATCATCATTATCAAAAGAAAGGCTATCATGAGAGTAAAATAGTCACTCGTTTCTGGATTGTAGCTATTATGTTGGCCATTTTATCTATCGTAACGCTAAAATTAAGATAACATGAGACTAGTTGTTTTAGGTGGTGGCGAAAGTGGAGTAGGAACCGCTATTTTAGGAAAGAAACATGGGTATGCGGTTTTTGTTTCTGATTTCGGAAAAATTAAACAAAATTATAAAGACGTTCTTAATCAATATGAAATTCCATGGGAAGAGGAACAACATACTGAGGATTTAATTCTAAATGCCACAGTAGTTATGAAAAGCCCTGGTATCCCTGACAAAGCACCAATAGTAAAGAAGTTAGTAGAAAAAGGAATAGCTGTTATATCTGAAATTGAATTTACAGCCCCTTTTACCAAAGCAATTACTGTTGGGATTACCGGAAGCAACGGGAAAACAACGACCACCATGCTTACTTATCATCTGCTGAAAAGTGCAGGTTTGAATGTTGCTTTGGGGGGGAATATTGGAAAGAGTTTTGCTTGGCAAGTTGCAGAGCACGATTATGATGTTTATGTGTTAGAACTAAGTAGTTTTCAATTGGATGGAATTATCAATTACAAGCCACATATTGCAATTCTAACGAATATCAGCCCGGATCATTTGGATCGATACGAATACAAATACGAAAATTATATTGCTTCGAAATTTAGGATTACAATGAACCAAACAGCATCAGATTATTTGATTTATGATGCAGATGACGAAGCAACAAAAGAATGGTTAAAACACAATACAACAAAAGCACAATTACTCCCTTTTTCTATTTCTCAAACACTGGAATTAGGAGCATTTTTAAAAGACAACACTATGGAAGTTAAAATGAATCATGAAGAATTTTCAATGGAGACCGAATACATTGCATTAGAAGGTAAACATAACATGAAAAATGCAATGGCAGCAACATCTGTGGCAAAAATAATGCAAATACGAAATGCTACAATCCGTGAAAGTTTATCGAATTTTCAGGGTGTTGAGCACAGGTTAGAAAAAGTATTAAAAATTCAAAATGTGCAATACATAAATGATTCAAAAGCAACCAATGTAAATGCTACCTATTTTGCTTTAGAGAGCATGAATGTTCCTACGGTATGGATTGTTGGAGGGGTAGACAAAGGAAATGATTATAATGAATTAATGTCTTTGGTACGCGAAAAAGTTAAAGCAATTATTTGCTTAGGAATTGATAATTCCAAAATTATTGCTGCCTTCGGTAATGTTGTTGATGATTTAATTGAGGTAAACACCATGAATGATGCTGTGAGAATGGCTCAACGTTATACTGAAAAAGGGGATGCTGTTTTATTGTCACCAGCTTGCGCAAGTTTTGATTTATTCGAAAACTATGAAGATCGTGGGCGTCAATTCAAACAAGCAGTTTATAATCTGTAAATAATATATTCATTTTAAAATAATAAGTAATGAAGGAACTAGTAAACAAGTTAAAAGGAGATAGAGTAATTTGGTCATTCGTGGCCTTATTGGCTTTGTTTTCGTTTATGCCTGTTTTTAGTGCTAGTAGTAATTTGGCTTATATCGGTTTGGGCAAAGGAAATACGCTTGGGTATTTGCTGAAACATTTGGCTCATATTGGTATTGGTTTTTTAATTATTTATTGGGTTCACAAAGTTCCGTATTTGTATTTTAGGGCCATTTCAAAAGCAGGTTTACCAGTTGTTTGGGTGATGTTGGCTTATGCTTTAATCAAAGGAACGGTCATTGCTGGAGCTAATGCTAGTCGATGGATTCAAATTCCTTTTATCAAAATTACCTTTCAGCCTTCTACCATGGCGGCTATTGTTTTGTTTGTATTTGTAGCTCGTTATTTATCCAAAAAAAGAGAAACGCCAGTAGATTTTAAATCATCGTTACTCGAATTATGGTTGCCAGTATTTGTAACGTTAATTTTTATTTTACCATCTAACTTTTCTACCACTGCTTTGATTTTTTCAATGGTATTGATGTTGGTTTTTATTGGTAAATACCCTTTAAAGTACATTGGTTTTATAATTGGTTCAGGAATAGTAATGCTTATGTTCTTTGTGCTAATAGCAAAAGCATTTCCAGATTCTAGATTCTTTAGTAGAGTAGGGACCTGGGAAAATCGTATTGAACGATTTACCTCAGATAAAGCAGACGAAGATAATTATCAAATCGAAAAGGCTAAAACCGCCATTGCCTCTGGTGGGCTTTATGGCTTGGGACCAGGCAAAAGTGTACAGAAAAATTTTCTACCTCAATCCTCCTCTGATTTTATCTTTGCCATTATAGTAGAAGAGTGGGGATTGATTGGTGGTTTGTCTGTACTTGGATTGTATTTGTTGTTGATGTTTCGTTTTGTAATTGCCTCCCATAAAGCCAATACTTTATTTGGTAAATTAATTGTGATCGCACTTGGTTTTCCAATGATTTTTCAAGCGATGATTAATATGGCAGTTGCGGTAGAATTATTACCAGTTACGGGACAAACCTTGCCTTTGATAAGTAGTGGTGGAAGCTCTATATGGATGACCTGTTTTTCTCTTGGTGTTATTTTGAGTGTGACCAAAAAAGAAGAGGAAATTGCTCAAGAATTAAAAGAAAAACAAATTCGAGAAGAAGCATTGCAAAAATTGATTGATGCACAACTCGAATCGGATGCTCAAGAAATGGAGGAAGAATATTCTATTGAAGATCATGCCAACCCAATGAACGCCGTACTTAATCGATAGTGACTGATTGTAGTGAATTGTTTATTTGTTCTAAATTTTTTAAGATGTCAAAATTAAAAGTCATATTAAGTGGTGGTGGTACGGGTGGTCATATCTATCCAGCAATTGCTATTGCAAATGAGCTAAAGAAGCGATTTCCTGAAGCAGAATTTCTTTTTGTGGGAGCCAAAGACAAAATGGAAATGCAAAAAGTGCCTCAAGCTGGCTATACTATAAAAGGCCTTTGGATAGCGGGTTTGCAAAGAAAATTGACGCTTCAAAATGCCTTATTTCCCATCAAGCTATTAAGTAGTTTGTGGGAATCTAGAAAAATCCTAAAAAGCTTCAAGCCTGACGTAGTTATAGGTACAGGTGGATTTGCAAGTGGTCCTCTGCTAAATGTCGCTAATAGTTTAAATATTCCAACTTTAATACAAGAGCAAAATTCATATCCTGGAATCACAAATAAACTATTGAGTAAAAAGGCTGCAAAAATATGTGTGGCTTATGAAAACTTAGAACGTTTTTTTCCAAAAGAGAAAATGATTTTAACGGGTAATCCTGTTCGACAAGATCTGATTGATGTTAGCTCTAAACGTGAAGAAGCAATCAATTATTTTAAGCTAAATCCAAATAAAAAAACACTATTAGTTTTAGGCGGAAGCTTAGGAGCAAGGCGAATTAATCAATTGATAGAAAAAGAATTGGATCATCTTTTGGCACAGCAAGTCCAAATTATTTGGCAATGTGGGAAATTGTATGTAGATGATTATTCTAAGTATAATTCAACTCAAGTACAAGTAGTAGCCTTCATCGAGCGTATGGATTTAGTTTATGCCGCTGCCGATGTTGTTGTTTCTAGAGCAGGCGCTTCTTCAGTTTCTGAGTTATGTATTATCGGTAAACCTGTCATTTTTATTCCTTCGCCTAATGTGGCCGAAGATCATCAAACCAAAAATGCACAAGCTATTGTGGATAAAAAAGGGGCAATAATGATTAAAGAATCTGCTTTAGAGGAAGAGTTTAGTTTAGTGGTAGAGGCGTTATTGAAGGATGAGGGAAAACAAGAACTTTTGGGTGAAAATATAAAAAAGTTGGCTTTGCCTCAAGCAACGGTTCAAATCGTTGATGAAATTGAAAAGTTATTGAAAAAATAGAAATACTATTTTGTTAATTTTTAAAATTGAAAAATGAACTTAAATCAAATACATAACGTCTATTTTGTTGGCATAGGAGGCATCGGAATGAGTGCTTTGGCTCGTTATTTCAAGAATATTGGAAAACAAGTTTGCGGCTATGATAAAACACCGTCGATGTTGACAAACGAACTTATTGAAAGTGGAATTGATATTCATTTTGAAGATAATATTGCTTTAATTCCAGCAAGTTTTAAACCTGAAAATACGTTGGTAATTATCACGCCAGCAGTTCCAAAGTCGCATTTGGAGTGGAATTATTTCTTAGCCCAAAACTATGAAGTAAAAAAGCGTGCCGAAGTGTTGGGGATTATTACCAAAGACACTTTTAGCTTTGCTGTAGCAGGTACACACGGAAAAACAACAACCTCTAGTATTTTGGGACATATTTTGTTTGAAAGTGGAGCCGATGTTACTGCTTTTATTGGTGGTATAGTTGAAAATTACAATTCCAATTTAATTGGTTTAGGAAAAACAGTTACCGTAGTCGAGGCTGATGAATTTGATCGTTCATTCTTGCACTTACATCCAAATATTGCTTGTGTAACATCAATGGATGCGGATCATTTAGATATTTACGGAACAAGTGAGGCTATAGAGGCTTCTTTTGTAGAGTTTGCGAATAAAGTTGAAGATAAATCGAAATTATTTATTGCCCATGGCTTACCGCTAGAAGGAATGGTTTGTGCCATAAATGATGATGCTCAATTTAAAGCATTTAATGTAAGAGTCGAGGATTCTAGCTATGTTTTTGATGTGCAAACACCCACAGAACTTATTGAGAATTTGCGTTTTGGTTTACCTGGAAGACATAATTTAATGAATGCGTTGATGGCTTTGGCAATGGCTAAAACTTACGGCACTCCAACTGAGGCAATTGCTAGTGCTTTGTCAACATTCAGAGGAATCAGAAGACGTTTTTCTTATCAAATTAAACGTTCGGATTTGATTTACATAGATGACTATGCGCATCATCCAACCGAAATTAATGCGGTGCATCAAGCGGTAAGAGAGTTGTATCCTGGTCAAAAAGTGTTGGCGATTTTTCAACCGCATTTGTTCAGTAGAACTAAAGATTTTGCGGATGATTTTGCTGCTAGCTTGTCTAATTTCGACGAAATTTTATTGTTAGATATTTACCCAGCTCGAGAATTGCCAATGGAAGGTGTAACTTCTCAATGGTTGATGGATAAAATGACAAATAATGATAAAAAATTGGTTGAAAAAGACCAATTGATTGCTTCAATTCAATCCTCTGACGCAACGGTTATTGTAACGATTGGCGCAGGAGATTTAGGTGAAATGGTGCCAACAATAAAAAAAGCATTAGATGAAACGATTTAATTGGTCAACTATTCGATTATTGTTAATGTTTATCGTGGTGGTTTTTTTGTATTCTTTTACCACAAAACGAAATTTAGAGCGTAAAATAACAAAAGCCGAGGTGTTTTTTGTGGGAGAAAATCAACTTTTTGTAAAACAAAAAGCGGTTAATAAATTGTTAATAGAAAATAGAACCGACCCTAAAACTATTGGTAGAGATGCCTTAGATTTGAATAAACTCGAGAAAACGATCGATTCACATCCTATGATTGAAAAGTCAGAAGTGTTTGTGAGTGTTGATGGTGTTCTTAAAGCTGTAGTAAAACAAAAGACTCCGATAGCAAGAATTAATGGTATAGATGGATCTTTTTATATTGATAATAAGGGAGATAAAATGCCTTTGTCTAATAATTATACAGCCCGAGTTCTTCTTGTTTCGGGGGAAATAAACAACAAAAATAAGGAAGATTTAGCCAAGGTAATTCGTGTCATTTACGAAGATGCTTTTTTGAAAAAAAACATCATTGGAATGCAAGTAATGCCAAATGGTAGCGTTTTAATGCTTAATAGAAACTATGATTTTAAAATTGATTTTGGTCAATTGATTAATGTGGAGCAGAAATTCAAGAATTATAAAGCGTTTTTTCAAAAAGTGGTTTTAGACAGTTCGATCTCAAAATATAAAAAGATTGATCTTCGATTTGCGGAACAAGTAGTGTGTACTAAATAATAGAAAATGGAAAAAGAGAATATTGCGGTAGGTCTAGATATTGGAACAACCAAGATAGTTGCTATGATTGGCAAAAAGAATGAATACGGGAAGTTAGAAATTTTGGGAGTTGGAAAATCCAAAAGCTTAGGTGTGGCTAGAGGTGTTGTAAATAACATTACTCAAACTATTCAATCCATTCAGCAAGCTATTTTTGAAGCAGAAAATAATTCAGGTTATAAAATTAAAGATGTAGTGGTTGGTATTGCGGGTCAACACATCCGAAGCATCCAACACAGTGATTATATCAGCAGAAATAATCCAGAAGAAGTAATAGGTGATTGTGATATTGACTTATTAATTAGTCAAGTTCATAAATTAGCGATGTTACCTGGAGAAGAAATTATACATGTATTACCTCAGGAATTTAAAATTGACGGGCAATCTGATATCAAAGAGCCTGTTGGGATGTACGGTGGAAGATTAGAAAGTAGTTTTCATATAGTTGTAGGACAAGCTTCATCGATAAGAAACGTGGGAAGATGTATTCAGAGTTCAGGAATTGAGTTGTCTGGATTAACGTTAGAACCTTTGGCTTCCTCAGATGCGGTATTGAGCCAAGAAGAAAAAGAAGCTGGTGTTGCCTTAATTGATATTGGTGGAGGAACTACAGATTTAGCAATTTTTAAAGATGGAATTATACGACATACAGCTGTAATTCCTTTTGGAGGAAATGTGATTACAGATGATATCAAAGAAGGCTGTTCTATCGTAGAAAAACAAGCTGAATTATTAAAAGTAAAATTTGGTTCTGCTTGGCCAGGAGAAAACAAAGACAATGAAATTGTTTCTATTCCAGGAATCAGAGGTAGAGAACCTAAAGAGATTTCTTTGAAAAATTTATCTAAAATTATTCATGCGAGAGTAGTCGAAATTATAGAACAAGTTTTTGCCGAGATAAAATTATATGGTCACGAAGACCCACGTAAAAAACTAATCGCGGGAATTGTCTTAACAGGAGGTGGTGCTCAATTGAAACATATTAAGCAATTAGTAGAATACATCACAGGAATTGATACTAGAATAGGTTATCCAAATGAGCATTTAGCCGGTAATTCTGATGAGGAAATTTCAAGTCCATTATATGCTACTGCAGTTGGATTAGTAATGAATAGCATTGAGAAGAAAACACAAAGTGCTGTCAAAATTGATAAAAGTCCAGTTCTAGAAAGAACACCTTATTATAGAGAGCGTGTGGTTGAAACAGTACCACTACCCGAAATTGAAAAACCTGTAGTAGTAGATTTAGAGGTGAAAGAAGAAAGACACATGCCAAGTGAAGAGTCTACAGAAACTAAAATAAGACGATCCTTTCTAGATAAATATGTAGATAAAATCAAGGAATTTTTAGATAACGCAGAATAAATAATAAAACAAAAGCCCTTTTTGTCCCAACCGAAAGAGCAAATAATATAAATAAGAATTTCAAAAACCCAATAAGATGACAAGCAACTCAGAATTTGGAAGCATTTCATTTGATTTACCAAAAAACCAATCAAATGTGATAAAAGTTATTGGAGTAGGTGGTGGCGGTAGTAATGCTATAAACCATATGTTTAAGCAAGGAATAAACGGTGTTGACTTTATAGTTTGTAACACAGATTCGCAGGCTTTGCAAAACAGTACGGTACCCAACAAAATTCAATTGGGTGTAAATTTAACAGAAGGACTTGGAGCAGGTGCTAATCCTGATGTAGGACACCAATCCGCTATCGAAAGTATCGGTGATATTGAGAAAATGTTGGATAGCAATACCAAAATGGTTTTCATTACTGCAGGAATGGGTGGAGGAACAGGAACAGGAGCTGCGCCAGTTATTGCACAATTAGCTAAAGAAAGAGATATCCTAACAGTAGGTATTGTTACTTTACCCTTTTTATTTGAAGGTAAAGTTAGACAAGAACAAGCTATTATAGGTATTGAAAAATTGCGCAAACAAGTTGATTCCTTGATTGTAATCAATAATAATAAATTAAGAGAAGTATATGGTAATTTAGGTTTCAAAGCTGGTTTTTCTAAAGCCGATGAAGTTTTGGCAACCGCTTCTAGAGGAATAGCTGAAGTAATTACACATCATTACACTCAAAATATCGATTTACGCGATGCCAAAACAGTGCTTTATAATAGTGGTACAGCTATTATGGGTTCTGCAACTTCATTTGGTGAAAATAGAGCTAAAGAAGCTATTATTGCTGCTTTGGATTCTCCTCTATTAAATGATAATAAAATTACGGGTGCCAAAAATGTATTGTTGCTTATCGTTTCTGGAACCAACGAAATTACTATTGATGAAATTGGCGAGATTAACGACCATATTCAAAACGAAGCGGGTAATAATGCAAATATCATCATGGGAGTTGGTGAAGATGAAACATTAGGTGACGCCATATCTGTAACGATTATTGCTACAGGTTTTGATGTGGAGCAACAAAATGAAATCGTAAATACAGAACCAAAGAAAATTATCCACACTTTAGAAGAAGAACAAAGAAGTGTGCACAATTTGATCAATACTCCAGTAACTACTTTCAATTTGAACGATTCGCCTTCAGATGTTACGGCAGAACGTGTAGTGTTTGAATTAGAAGAAGAAATTGAAGAAGAGGCGCCAATTGTTTTGGAAGTGAAAAAGCCTGTAATGAACAACGATGAATTGATTGTAATGTCTGAATTTATCAAAAATTTAGACGTGACTTTTGAAATCGTTTCTCCAATTGAAGAATTTGATTTCAATATATCACTTCCTTCAAAAGAAGACGTACATATTCCTCAAGCTACTATTGTAGAAGAGCAAAAGCAAACCGCTTTTACTTTTGATTTACCTGTGACCTCAAAACCAACTTTTGCAGCACCAATTGCAGAAGAAAAAGTAGTTTTTGAATTGTCTAGTGAAGCAAATGATATAAATGTAATTCAACCCATTCAGTTTGTTCCAGTTACTGAGTTGTCAGAGAATGGAGTTATTAAGTATTCCTTAGAGGAATATATGGAGGTTGAAAATGATTTTGTACAATCTAAGCCACAAGTAAAACAAGAAGAGGTTCCTGCTGAGCTAAATATAACGATGAAGCAAGTTGCTCCAATCGAAGTTAATGAAATAGTGGCAGAATCTGTATCTCCTATGGATATGACTATCGAAGAAACACTTCGTTTTAGAGCTGAAGAAAGAAGAAAAAAACTTAAAGAATTCAATTATAAGTTTCACAATAATGTAACTAGAATTGATGAATTAGAGCGTGAGCCAGCTTATAAGCGTCTAGGTGTGGATTTGACTAATCAAGCTACTAGTCAAAACTCAAGAATATCAGTTAGTACAGATAGTAATAATGACTTACAATTTCGTTCTAATAATTCTTATTTGCATGATAATGTAGATTAAGTATTGAAATAAATTAATGTATAGCCTGAAAATCTATTTCAGGCTATTTTTTTTGGATTTTTATTAAAAGAAGGAAACATTTACCGAGTTGTTAATGCGACTTAAATGTTCTAAATTTGCAATGCTTTTATTTGTTTTGAAAGCCAAATAAAGAGTGCTAATTTTTAAAAATAAATTAAACATATAGTATAATGAGTTTATCAGTACGTATCATGGACGAAATTAAAAACGCCATGAGAGCAAAAGATACTTTGGCTCTAGAAGCCTTAAGAGCAGTAAAATCTGCTATACTTTTAGCGCAAACCGAGAGTGGCGCAAAAGAAGAAATAGCTGAAGAGGAAGAAATCAAATTATTACAACGTTTGGTTAAACAAAGAAAAGACAGTGCGGCTATTTATACACAACAAGAAAGAGCGGATTTGGCTGAACCAGAATTGTTGCAAGCGGCAGTTATTGAGAAGTTTTTACCAGCTCAATTGAGCGAAGAAGAAGTGGAAGCTGTAGTAGCTAAAATCATTACTGATAATGATGCTTCAGGAATGGCGGCTATGGGTAAAGTAATGGGATTAGCATCTGCTGAGTTGGCTGGAAAAGCTGATGGTAAGACGATTTCAACCATAGTTAAAAAACTATTATCTTAATTTTAAAGTTTTATGTAATTCCAAATTCCATTTTTTTGGAGTTTGGAATTTTAAAATTTAATTTTATAACTATTGACTGCGTAGTTCAACTGGATAGAATATCAGATTTCGACTCTGAGGGTTGCAGGTTCGAACCCTGCCGTGGTCACATAAAAGGATGAGGAATGTACTGTTTCTCATCCTTTTTTTTCATGATTTAATCGATGTAAGTATTGAATTGATGGCGTTATTTGTATTCCAGTTTTTATTCCTACTATTGGGCCTAGGCTTTGTTTTTTTCAATGTAGTTGAACCTATTTATGTGTTTTTCTGCAATAAGCCGCTTGTGGTGCATTGGCATTTATTTCCAAGTCGAATTTCTGAAGAGCAAAGAAATATTTTGAGTCAAAATTTTCCCTTTTACAATAGATTGTCTTCTAGTAAGAAGCGTTATTTTGAACATAGAATAAATAAGTTCAGAGCCAGGTATGAATTTATTGGTCATGAAATTACAATCACAAATGAAATAATCATACTCATTTCAGGAACGTATGTAATGTTAACTTTTGGGATGAGGAATTATTTAAGTGACTTGTTTAAAAAAATTTTGATTTACCCCACCATTTATTATTCTACACTAAATGAAGTGTATCACAAGGGTGAATTTAATCCTAGAATGAAGACTATCGTTTTTTCTTGGGAGGATTTTTTGTCTGGACATGGTGTGGCTTCGGATAATATTAATTTGGGATTACATGAATTTACTCACGTGTTACATTTTCATTGCTTAAAAAAACGAGATGTAAATGCGATTATTTTTCAGGATGAATACGCAGCGATTTTAGCTATTTACAAAACACCCCATTTGATACAGGCGATAAATGAAAAAGCCTATTTGCGATTGTATGCTTATGAAAATCAATTTGAGTTTATTTCGGTTTTATTAGAGCATTTTTTTGAAACGCCCAATGATTTTAAGAACATACATCCTGAATTATATTCTCATGTGAAACGAATGATCAATTATAACGAAAACTATTTTGTAGCGACCTAAAAGTTTTCTTGCCTAATGTATTCATATGATTTTATTTATGAAAAATTAGTCACTTTTTACCTGATAAACATCAGATATCTTGCTTTTTTTTTGCTTTAAATTTGAATGTATTTAAAAGCTAGGATTATGAAAAGCAATGTTCCAGTTTCCGAAATAATGTCCAAGAATTTAGTAAGATTACACCTGAATGATGATTTGACCAAAGCAGAAAGTTTGTTTAAACATCATAAAATTAGACATATTCCAGTTGTTAATGGAAATAAGATTTTAGGTATTTTGAGCTATACTGATTTGTTGCGTATCTCGTTTGCAGATGCAATAGATGACGACGAAGAAGTAATTGATACTACAGTGTATAATATGTTTTCTGTAGAGCAAGTAATGGTTAAAAAAGTAACTACGGTTTCACCAGAGACAAGCATAAAGGCGGCAGCTGAGATTTTAACACACAATGATTTTCATGCTTTGCCTGTTTGTGAAGGTGATTTGCTTGTTGGAATCGTTACTACAACCGACCTGATTCAGTATTTAATAGATCTATATTAAAATAAAAGAGGCTGATCAATACAAAAATGATACAGCCCCCTTGGGTATTTTGATTTCTTTTTAGAAAGTAGTTAATTGTTTCAAATCCGCTATAGTCGCTGTTGGATTAGCTGCTTTGAAGACAAAACTTCCTGCCACCAAAACATCGGCACCGGCTTCTACTAATGCTGCAGCATTTTTATTAGTAACTCCACCATCAATTTCGATTATGGTGTTGGCTCCTTTTTGAATAATTAAATCTTTTAATTTGGTTACTTTATTGTAGGTGTTCTCAATAAATGATTGTCCTCCAAATCCAGGATTTACACTCATGATACATACCAAATCGATATCATTGATTACATCTTCTAACAAGTCAATAGGAGTATGTGGGTTGATGGCTACACCAGCAAGCATTCCTTCGGCTTTGATAGCTTGCAAAGTACGATGAAGGTGATGGCAAGCTTCATAATGAACGGTTAGTACATTGGCACCCAAATCCGCAAACGTTTTGATGTAACGATCAGGATCTACAATCATTAAATGTACATCAATTGTTTTGGTAGCATGTTTTGCAATAGCCTCAAGAACGGGCATACCAAACGAAATGTTGGGAACGAATACGCCATCCATGATGTCAATATGAAACCAGTCCGCTTGACTGTTGTTAATCATTTCTATATCGCGCTGTAAATTAGCAAAATCGGCTGCAAGTACCGATGGCGCTATAATTGTGTTTTTGCTCATTGTTGTGTTGTGTTATTTTTTTGGCAAAGATAATTTTTTTAATGGCAATGATTGCAAAGATTTTATAGGGATTCACGCAAGTTTTAAAACACAAACTATTTAGCAAAAGTCTTGGTTTTGTTTGCCCTTCAAAAAACAAAACTCCGGATACCCGAGCGAAGCGAACTGACCGGTGTTTTGTTTGCCCCGCAAAAAAACAAAACTCCGGATACCCGAGCGGAGCGAACTGACCGGTGTTTTGTTTGCCCTTCAAAAAACAAAACTCCGGTAATCAGCCGGAGTTTTCAATCATCAATCAAAAAACGAACAGTTAATCAGACCGTCGTTACTTTTAAAATTCCAATTAATTGAAATTCCAAATTCCAAAAATAGTAAAATTGGGATTTGGAATTTGCTTTTTGGAATTTATCCTAAATAGGTTTTTAAGATTTTACTTCTAGAAGTGTGTTTTAATCTACGGATAGCTTTTTCTTTAATTTGACGCACACGCTCACGAGTTAAGTCAAATGTTTCACCAATTTCTTCTAAAGTCATTGGGTGTTGATCACCTAAACCGAAATACAAACGAACTACATCCGCTTCTCTTGGAGTAAGGGTTTCTAAAGAACGCTCAATTTCCGTACGCAATGATTCGTGAATTAATTCTCTGTCTGGGTTTGGAGACTCACCAGAACGTAAAACGTCATAAAGGTTAGAATCTTCTCCTTCAACTAAAGGCGCATCCATCGATAAGTGACGACCAGAGTTTTTCATAGACTCTTTAACGTCATTTACTGTCATGTCTAACTCTTTTGCAATTTCTTCAGCAGAAGGTGGACGCTCATTAGATTGTTCTAATAAGGCGTACATTTTGTTGATTTTATTGATAGAACCAATTTTGTTTAATGGCAAACGAACGATACGAGATTGTTCTGCCAAAGCTTGAAGAATCGATTGACGAATCCACCATACTGCATACGAAATGAATTTGAAACCACGAGTTTCATCAAAACGTTGTGCTGCTTTAATCAATCCTAAGTTTCCTTCATTGATCAAATCGGGTAGCGTTAATCCTTGATTTTGATATTGTTTAGCAACAGAGACTACGAAACGTAAATTAGCTTTAGTAAGTTTTTCTAAGGCTCTTTGATCACCGGCTTTGATTTTTTTTGCTAATTCTACTTCTTCATCGGCAGTAATTAAATCTACCTTTCCAATTTCTTGTAAGTATTTGTCTAATGATGCAGTTTCACGATTGGTTACCTGCT
>CAUPCW010000047.1:0-24518 GCA_963509895.1 uncultured Flavobacterium sp. | reverse complement strand
TTTTATTGAAGAAGTGACTTGGAGAGGAATGCTCCACGATGTTATGCCAGGCACCGAAGAACATTTGTTGGAGCAAATGCGTGTGGCATATGTGGGTATTGACCCAACTGCCGATTCATTGCATATTGGTCATTTGGTAGGTGTGATGCTATTGAAACATTTTCAGTTAGCTGGACATAAACCCTTAGCTTTGGTTGGTGGAGCCACAGGAATGATTGGAGATCCATCCGGAAAATCAAATGAGAGAAATTTATTAGACGAACCCACTTTGCGTCATAATCAAGAAGCAATCAAAGGTCAATTGGCTCGTTTCTTAGATTTTACTTCGAATGCTGATAATGCTGCTGAATTGGTGAACAACTATGACTGGATGAAAGAATTTTCGTTTCTAGATTTCATTCGCGATATCGGAAAGCACATTACGGTGAACTATATGATGGCGAAAGATTCCGTAAAGAAACGTTTGTCTTCTGAAGCTGCCGAAGGAATGTCTTTCACAGAGTTTACCTATCAGTTGGTGCAAGGCTATGATTTCTTGCATTTATACAAAGCCAAAGGTTGTACCCTACAAATGGGAGGAAGCGACCAATGGGGAAATATTACTACAGGAACCGAATTGGTTCGAAGAAAAGAAGGAGGGAAAGCCTATGCTTTGACTTGTCCGTTGATTACCAAAGCCGATGGTACTAAGTTTGGAAAATCTGAAGGAGGAAATATCTGGTTGGATGCCGCTAGAACTTCTCCTTATAAATTCTACCAATATTGGTTGAATACTTCTGATGTTGACGCTGAGAAATACATCAAAATTTTTACGTTCTTGACGAAAGAAGCTATTGAGGAGTTGACTTTGCTACACCGAGAAGCACCACATTTGCGTTTGTTACAAAAGAAATTAGCCGAAGAAATCACGATTATGGTACATTCTAAGGAAGATTTAGAAAATGCGATAAAAGCTTCTGGCATTTTGTTTGGAAATGCTACAGCCGATGATTTGAAGCAATTAGATGAAGCTACTTTTTTAGAAGTTTTTGATGGTATTCCTCAGGCAGAAATTGCTATAAATGAAGTAGAAGCTGGTTTGGATATTGTTACAGTTTTAAATGAAAAAACAGGTTTCTTTAAATCGAATGGTGAAGCGAGAAGAGCTTTGACAGCCAATTCTATTTCGGTAAATAGAGAAAAAATAAAAGAAGATTTTGTATTAACAGCCAACGATTTGATCAATGACCGATTTGTCTTATTGCAAAGTGGTAAGAAAAATTATTTTGTGATTAGAGTGGTTTAATCGGTTAATTGTTTAATCGTTTAACTGTTTTATGCTTAATTATAAACGATTAAACAGTTAAACGATTAAACTTTTTACACCACCATCAAATTACACCCACGAATATCCGAATGATCAAAACGTCCCAATACCTCGAAAGAGTTGTTGGGATTTTTTTTGCCCAAATCTTGAGTGGCAATAAAAGAGCAGGAATTGCGATTGGCTAAGTCAATTACATTGATTCCTCCAGTCTTTCCGTTGGTTATATAGCTTAAAGCATCTTCGGTATCTCGAATGAGGATTTGCATCCAAGAGGGGCATTCAAATACGCCTTCTCCAAGCGAATATGCCTGTGAGAGCAATTCGGTCATACCGTATTCTGAATGAATGCTAGCAACACCAAAACCAGCGCATAATTGTTGGTGCAATTCTTCACGGATCATTTCTTTGCGCTTGCCTTTCATACCGCCCGTTTCCATAATGATGGTGGAGCCCCCTAACCCCCAAAGGGGGAATGCAATAGATTTCGAATATTCTATTAAATCGAGTAGTGCATAAGTAACACCAATTAGTATTATATTTTTTCCAGTTTGATTTAATTCAATCATTTTTTTGATTAATTCGTCATGATTGTTGAGGTAAAAACCGCTTTCGGGTTGATTGGATAATTGAATTAAATCTTCGACCATATAAATCAAAGAGGAGCCATCGCGCTCTAAATAAGAAGGTAAAAGGGCCAAAACGACATAATTCTCAATGTTGCCATAAAATTGAGAAAATCCTCTGCGATAACTTTCTTCGTAAAGGGACACATCTGTAACTAGGTGTTTACTTGTGGTCATGCCAGTAGTTCCGCTACTTGTAAAAATAGCTTGAGGCGTCTCATTATTGGTTACAACTGCATGACTTTTGAAAAACTGAATGGGTAAAAATGGAATTTGTTGCAGTGTTTTTACCTTTTGTACATTGGTTTTTAATAAATCACAGAATTCTTGGTACACCACGTTGTTTTCGTATTGATAACGAAAGGTTTTTAAAGCTATTTTTTCAAATTGCTTTTGATTGGAAATCGAAAAAAGATCAGAATTTGAGACCAATGCAGTATATTTTTTGCAAAGGTATACTTTTTTGTTCTTTTTTGAGTTTATATTAAAAATGGAATAAAAAAAAGTCCCAATTAAATTGGAGCTTTAGTGTAATTTATTTAGGAATTACCTAATAATTAGTTTTCGTGTAGCGGTAGCTTGATTTTCATTTATTTTTATGATGTATACTCCAGGTGATAGTGCGGAAACATTAAGCTCTCGAGAACTTAATTGGGTTTGAAGTACTTTTTTACCTAAAACATCAAAAATGGTGATTTCTTTTTCTAAATCCTCTTTGGTAGAAATGTATACTTTACCATTACTCACAGGATTTGGATACAAGCTCAACCCTTCGATCGGAGTGTTTTCTTGTGACTTTGGTTGTTGTTTTACATCTTGAGCAGAAACACCCACAGAAAATAACAAGACCAATAAGAGTGTTGTATAAAAGTAGTTTTTTACCATTAGCTTTGATTTAATAGTAAAGATATAAAATTTGATTTAAAATAAATGAAAAATGCCTTTCAATTTTGAAAGGCATTTTTAGAAGTATGAATAAAGTACTTAAAATTATTTGATTAAGCTAACTCCGTCAACAATTGCCCAAGCACCAGCAGTTAATGTAGCTCCAGTAGCTGTAGTACTTGTTGTGTAGTTTCCTGTTGGGAAAGCTACTGTGAAAGTAGTTCCTACTCCTCCAAATTGTGAAGTCCCGTCGTTAATTTTTACATTTAACATTTTGATTTTACCACCAGTTACTTGGTTGTCAAATGTTGCTTTATCTTGAATTCTCACTGCTGTAGCAGGAAGAGCTGTAGTACCAGTAGTATATCCTGAGATCACTACGTTTGTATATTCACCATTTCCTTCTTTTTTGAATTGGATAGCATCGTACTCAGCAGCAGAAGAACCTCCTTCGGTTACTGTTCCAGCAACTCTTGTTAAAGTAATGTTGCTTACTTTTGGACCGAAAGCATTGTTTACAGATTTTGCTTCAATTTCCATACCGTAATTTCCAGTATTAACTTGGTAAGCCAACCAGTTAGTATTTGCATCACCTCTCCAACCATCTTGCCAGTCGAAAGAATCGTCAAAGTTACCGTAAGAAATTAAGTTTTTTGCACTTACAGTTCCACCATAAAATTCAAAACCATCATCAGCTCCTTTATAAGCTACTAAGTTTTCTAATACTGTTCCAGATCCTACTGAATAAAATGAGAACCCATTCATTTCACTAGTATTGTCAGTTAATTTTTTTCCAGCATATTCTACTCTTACATATTTCAAAGAACCACCATTGTGAGCAGCATTTGTTCCTCCGTAAGGTAAGTTGTTTCCATCTTCAGAAGTAGCAGTCGTAACTCCATTTGCACCAACGATTGGAGCATCACCGAACATGATAATTCCACCCCAAGATCCAGGAGTTTTAGATGCTTCTGTAAATACGACTGGTAATGCAGAAGTTCCGTTTAAGAATAATTTTCCGCCATTTTCTACTAAAAGAGCATCAGCTGTTCCGTCAGCAATAGTAGCAGTAATTGTAGAACCTGCTTCGATAGTTAAAGATCCTCCACTTTTAATTTTTACAGTTCCTTGTATAGTGTAGTTTCCTAATGGATACGTTTTTGCAGTAGTAATGTCTCCAGTAATAGTTCCAGTAGGTATTGGTTCTGTAGTGATTTCTTCATTATCAGAGGAACAACTACCTAAAAACAAAGCTACCATTGATAAGCTTAAAACTAATTTTTTCATTTTTTTACTATTTGTTTGTTGTGATTATTTGATACAAATGTAGCTACGACAATTGAGAAGAAAGTTAACGTAACATTATAATACTATTGCTAAAATTTGAACATTATGTAAATTTTATGTAAACTTATTTTTGAATTTATATTCACAAAAAAACTGCCTAAAAAGGCAGTTTTTGGTTTAGAATGTATAAGATAGGTTTAGAGAAATACCCCTACCTCTTTTGTAGCTTTCTAGCAACAATGAATCTTCGTTTATGGTAAATCGGTTTTCATTACCTAATTCCATTTTGTATAATGGATTTAATAAATTGTCTATCGCAAATTTAGCATCAATATTCTTAGTTAATTTACTTGTCCAAACAAAGTCTAATTTATGAAATGGTTTTTCGTAAATGTTATCCATTCCGGCAGAACCTACTGCAAAAATTCTAGGACCATACACTCCGTACACTAATGAAATAGAGTTTTTCATAATTTCATTGAATTCAAAGTCGTATTTTAAATCTGAATTGATAATCCACTCAGAAGCTCCTTGTAGTTTTCTACTAGGATTGTTCTCTAATGAAGTGTTACCAAAGTTAACTTTTACATCGGTTTTCATCAATGAAGTATTTAATCCGAATGAAAAATCAGCCAGTGCTGGAGATACTCTCTCTAATTGCAATAACAATTCAATTTCTGCTCCATATAACAAAGCTTCTTTAGAGTTTTGGTAAGTCATTAATTGACCACTACCACCTGCTCCAGCAATAAATATTCTTTCTATCGGGTTTTGAATTTGTTTAGCGAATAAACCTACAGCAAACAATTCATTGCTTTTTGGGAATAATTCATATTTTACATCAAAATTGTAATTGTCGCTATTCTTTAAATTTGGATTACCTAAAAGAGATTTGCCATCTGGACTTATATATTGAAGTGGTAATAACTCCATTGTTACTGGTCTAGTGATAGTTTTAGATCCATTAAATCGCAAATTGCTATTTTCAGTTAGCTCATATTTCGCATTAACAACAGGTAAGAAATCTAATTTTTGGTCAATGATGTTTTTGTATGGGCCGTTTATGATTTGACCAATAGATCTGTATTTGATAGTTCGGTCTGAATTCTCAACACGAACACCTGCATTAATTTCTAATTTTTCACCAAAATTATGTAAGTAATTAACGTATCCTGCATTTACAAGTTGGTTTAATTTTACTTTGTAATCTGCATTTGATTCCTCACGAACTGCAATAATTCCGTTGTTGATATCATCAACTATGAAAGAATTGATGCTGTTTACAGGAGCAGTATAGTTTTTGTTTACAGAGCGTAGCCCTGAGAAGATTCGATATGTTGATTTTAAATCATTTTCGAAAACATTATAACCTACTGTTAGACGATTTGATTTTCCGTTTTCTTTTTCATCAAATTTAAAATTGTATTCTGCTAAACCTGAGAAATAGTAATTTCCTTTAATGTCTAAGTATTGTCTATTCAAATGATTTCCACCATAAGAAGTGTTTATTTCTGTTGGAGATACTTTCTCACCAATTATAAATTTACGGTCAGGTTGCTCATACGCAGTTCTCACAAATGACCCGCCTAATTTCAAGGTGTGTTTTTCGTCAGAAGTAAGTTTTACGTTTCCTATTAATTGCGTATTTAGGTAATCTGATTGGTCAAATTGGTTGGTACGAATTAAGATATTTGGATTACTAGCTTGATTGTTAGTATATCCTAATTGATCAATTATTCTGCTGTCTGTTGAACGTAAGTAGAAAGAGTTTAAACCAATATCAAATCGTTTTGCTTTATAGTTGATCGCAGCCAAAGCAGATGCGTTAGTTTGGTAACTGTAGCTTTCTCTTTGTAAATTGTTATCATAATCACCTGCACCAAGAATAAAAGTACGGTCAACTCCTTTTCTGATTACATATTTATTGTCGCCATTGATAGAAAAAGTATAGTTGATTTTGTCGCCATTTTCTATATTAAATTTTTCAGAATGGATAAATCCAAAACTAGTGTTTAAAGGACTCGAAGTTTGATCTACGTTCCATGTATTTTTTTTGTAAGTAGCATTATATTCATCAGGTGTAAGTTTTTTACCTGTTGGAACACTACCAAATGCTGGGCTTAATTGGCGGTCTTTACCATTTAATCCAAAAAATCCTTGTGTATTGTTGGCGTCACTGTGAATCAAAAAGTCAGAACCATTATTCTGAGTTGTGAAGCCAGCACCAATAGAAAGTTTGGTGATGCTTTTTGCTTGAACCGTTTCAATATTTACTGTTGCTCCAGCAAAATCTCCAGAGATGTTTGGATTAAATGTTTTGTATACATTCAAAACGCCTACGATATCTGTTGGGAATAGATCTAATGGGATGATTTTAGTAAACGGACTGTTAGATGGAGCTTGTAGTTCGTTAATCAATAAATTGTTGTAACGATCTTCTAGTCCTCTAACAAATAAACCTCTAGATTCTACTTTGGTAATACCGGTAATTTTGGTTAATCCTTCTTCTACATCACTTACTCCTTTACGAGCCATTTCTTGAGCTCCAATACTTTGTTTGAAAACGATAGCCTTTTTTTGGTCCAAAAGGATTGCGGTCTCTTTTTCTCTGCTTGGAGCAGCGGCTTTTACTACTACATCCTGTAATTTGTAGCTACCAGATCCAATCGAGTTGTTTACAGTTATGGTTTCGTTTGCTTTTACTGTAACAGCAACTTCAACCGTTTCATATCCTACGAAACTAAATTGTAGTACATAACTACCTGCTGCTGCGCTGATGGTGTATTTTCCATCAACATCAGTATTTACTCCAATTTTTGTTCCTTTTAAAATTACATTTGCAAATGGTAAGGGTTGATTGTTAGAGTCTTTATCAGATAAGATTCCGGTAATTGTTCCTTTGTTTTGAGAAAATCCAAGTACACTTATAAATAAGGTAAGGATTAAAAATTTTAATTTCATTTGTTGTCTTTGTTTGTTGGCGCAAAATAACAACCGTGCTTTAAACTCGATGTTATTTGAACATTAACATTGTGTTTTATTATTATTACGTCAATGTTAACACATTAAATTAAAGTTAAGTCCTTAAATTGTGTTTCCACATATGATTTCTTTATAGCTACATTTACGATGGCTTTTGTGAATTTATAGCGATAAAAGCCTAAATTTGATTTGTTTTAATAGATTTTGCACCATTTTTTATGAAAAAAAGAAGCACAAAGATTTTATTGGTTGATGATGAGCCAGATATTTTAGAAATTGTTGGTTATAATCTTTCACAAGAAGGATATCAAATTATAACGGCAAGCAATGGTAAAGAGGCCGTGACCAAAGCCAAAAAAGAAATACCAGACCTAATAATCATGGATGTCATGATGCCAGAAATGGACGGAATGGAAGCTTGTGAACACATTCGAAAAATTCCAGAGCTCAATAATGTTATTATTACTTTTTTGACCGCTCGAAGCGAGGATTATTCTCAAGTGGCAGGTTTTGATGCAGGTGCTGATGATTACATTACAAAACCAATCAAACCAAAATTACTAGTAAGTAAAGTTAAAGCTTTGCTGCGTAGATCAAAAGAACAAGAGCAAAATAGCGAAACGCTCAACGTAGGCGGCATAGAGATTAACCGAGAGGAATATAAAATCATAAAAGACAAGATCGAAATTGCATTGCCAAGAAAGGAATTCGAATTGTTTTATTTGCTAGCTTCAAAACCAGGAAAAGTCTTCAAAAGAGATGAGATTTTAGATAAAGTTTGGGGAAATGAAGTAGTAGTTGGCGGTAGAACGATCGATGTTCACATTCGTAAATTAAGAGAAAAAATTGGAGAAGACTTGTTCAAAACCATCAAAGGAGTAGGGTATAAGTTTGAAGTATAACTGCCTATTGTGTTTCTGTTCTGTAACAGAAGTGTATTAAAATTTTAAAATCACAAATTTGCACCAAATTATTGGTTATAATTTGTGATTTTTGTCTTACTAGAAGAGACTAAGCGTTCAAAATTTATTATTCACCCTAAAAATTGTAACAAATTGGAATTGAATCCCATGGTAAAAATCAACTTTAAAAAAACATATAAATTTGCCATAAAATCTGCTTTATATGTTAGTATTTTTGTGGCTTTATCCTCGGCTATTTTGCTACAAGCTTTTATTAAGCCTCCTTCAAGAATCATTCTTTCTTTTGCTTTGATTGCTTTTGTGGGAACTTATATTTTCTCTTTTTTGGTAATTCAATATCGTGTAGAACGATTTATTTATCGAAGAGTAAAAAAAATATATGATGATGTTGCCTTGTTAGAATCCAGTTCGTTCATCAATCAACCCATCACTACGGATATGGAAACCTTGACTCGAGAAGTGAAAAAATTTGCGACTGATAAAAAATTAGAAATCGAGATGTTACAAGTTCGTGAAGCTTATAGACGAGAATTTTTGGGTAATGTTTCTCATGAGTTAAAAACACCATTGTTTACCGTTCAAGGCTATTTGTCTACTTTGGTTGATGGCGCCATGGATGATAAATCTGTTCGAAAGAAATACTTGAAACGTGCCGAAAAAGGAGTAGAACGATTGATTTATATTGTTGAAGATTTAGACATGATTACAAAGCTAGAATCTGGTGATTTGAATCTGGAGTTTTCTAATTTTGACATTGTAGATCTTATTCAGAATGTCTTTGATTTGTTAGAAATGAAAGCCGATAAAAAGAAAATTACGCTTGGTTTTGAGAGCAGTAATATTCAGTCGGTTTATGTGCATGGGGATAAAGATAAAATTCAACAAGTAGTCGAAAATCTTATCGTGAATTCTATCAAATACGGAAGAGTTGGCGGAAATACGGAAGTTACCATAGTCAATTTAACAAATAAAAAAGTATTGATTCGCGTCACAGATAATGGAGAAGGAATTGAGCAGCAAAATATTCCGCGACTTTTTGAACGCTTTTATCGCGTGGATAAAAGTGGGGCTCGTTCTGAAGGCGGTTCAGGTTTAGGACTTTCAATAGTAAAGCATATTATCGAAGCTCATAAAGAAAAAATTTATGTGGAAAGTGAATACGGAATTGGTTCTGAATTTTCATTCACATTAGAAAAAGAAAAACCTAAAAAAGTACCTGCAAAAGTTGATGTAGATCATGACTAATTTCAAAAAGCATGAAGGCATCAATTAGAAAATGATTAATGTAGAAATAACAGATAATTAGTTTGGAGTTTCTATTTTTGTATTAGAATTAAATAAATTTTTAACAATGTGTAAAGCAAAATTAGCAGCTGTATTAGTTGTTATGATGATTGGTTTTTCGTTCACTACTGCTACGAAAATAACGGTAAAAGGATCAGATACTATGGTTATTTTATCCCAAAAATGGGCTGAGGTCTACATGAGAAAAAATCCAAGCGTATTTGTTCAAGTTACGGGTGGTGGATCAGGCGTTGGAATTGCAGCTTTGATTAATGGATCGACTATGATTGCAAATTCAAGTCGCCCGATAGACCAAGAAGAAGTAGAAAAGCTGAAAACCAAATACAAGCAAAATGGAATTCAAATTGCTTGTGCGAAAGATGGTTTGTCGGTGTATTTGAATAAAACCAATCCTGTAAATGAGTTAACCATTGCGCAGTTATCTGATATTTTTTCGGGAGCAATCACGAATTGGAAACAAGTGGGTGGACCAGATGCTAAAATTCAATTGTATGGTAGAGAAAGTAGCTCAGGAACTTTTGAATTTTTTAAAGATCATGTAGTTAGAAAAGATTTTGCTAGAAATTGTCAAACGTTACCAGGAACAGCAGCAATTGTGAATGCTGTAAAAAAAGACAAATACGGAGTAGGGTATGGCGGCGCAGCTTATGCCGAAGGAGTAAAGGATTGTAAAATAAAAAAAGACGCTAAGAGCAAAGGAATTTTGCCATCGGCGGCTACCATTAAAAATAAAACGTATCCTATTTCTAGATACCTTTTTATGTATTTGAGAGAAAAACCAACGGGTGATACCAAAAAATTCATCGATTGGATTTTGAGTGACGAAGGGCAAAATGTAATTGTTGAGGTGGGTTATTATCCTTTAAAATAAACCCAATGCTAGACTTCCTTCTTTTAGTTAACGAAGGAAGTTTTTTTAATACGAATTCCTAAATTCATATCATGGAAGCTACGCCTTTATCGAATGCTAAGTTTACTAAAGACAGTCTAAAAAAACAATTCCGATGGTCTGAGTTTTTAGCCGAAAAGGTAATTTCTACTGTAGCTTTCTTATCCATCGCTATTATTTTCTTAATCTTTATTTTTGTTTTCAAAGAATCTTTACCTCTTTTTAGTTCGAGTAAAGAAGCTGCTAAAACTGAAGTACACGCTACTACTACAGCACAACCCGAAACCTATGGCGGAGCCCCTGAAGATTTAGCACCAGAAACCTACGGCGCACCTTTAGAAGATTTGTCTCCTACAGCAGTAGCGTCGACCGATTTACAGCCAGAAACTTATGGAGAACCCATCGAAGAACTAGCCGTTGAAACTCAGGAAGAAAAGAAAATAGCCAAACCCAATCAAGAAGGGGCCGATAAAACGTGGAGTACGTTTGCTTCAGCAGAGTGGGTGCCCGTTTCGGATAATCCCCGTTTTGGTTTGATTTCTTTATTGGTCGGAACATTAAAAGTGACCCTTATTGCTATGCTGATAGCAGGTCCTTTGGCCATTTTGGCAGCCATTTATACCTCTTGTTTTGCTTCTAAACGAAGAAAAGAAATCATTAAACCTATTATAGAAATGCTTGCTGCTTTTCCATCGGTGGTTATTGGTTTTTTTGCTTTGATGGTGTTGGCTACTTTTTTTCAAGATGTTTTTGGGTATGACTCTCGTTTAAATGCCTTTATTGGTGGAGTAGCGATGGCATTGGCTACGATACCAATTATATATACTATTTCTGAAGACGCGCTTTCGGCAGTGCCAAAAACGTATACAGAAGCCAGTTTGGCCTTAGGGGCTAGCAAATCGCAAACGGCCTTTTTAGTGATTTTACCAGCGGCTACGCCAGGTATTTTTGCTGCCTTGTTATTAGGCATTGGTCGTGTATTTGGAGAGACTATGATTGCCTTAATGGCCACAGGTAATGCCGCTTTACTGTCCGCCAATCCGTTTGAGAGTGTGCGTACTTTTGCCGCTACCATTGGTTCTGAAATGGCCGAAACGGTGTTTGGAGAAACACATTATAGTGTTTTGTTTTTTATAGGATCCTTACTTTTTATTTTTTCTTTTGGGTTGAATGCCATTGCAGAGTTTTATGTAAAAGGAAGATTGATCAAAAAATTTCAAGGAAAATAAAGTATGGAAACATCTACAACCAAAATACAACATCCTTTTTTGGGGATAACTGACAAAAAAACGGATTTAAAAGGAAAAGCTATTGTTGGGATTACCCAATTGGCGGTTCTTTTAATCATCACTATTTTATTTATTATTCTAGGAATTATAATATATCAAGGAAGATCTAAGTTTTCTTGGGAGTTTATTTCTTCTTTTCCTACCGATGGAATGACTGAAGGTGGAATTTTTCCCGCCTTGATTGGCACTTTTATTTTAGTAATAGTAATGTCGATTGCAGCGGTGCCTTTTGGAACGATTACGGCTTTGTATTTGACAGAGTACGCGAGTGAGCATTCAAAATTTGCTGCTGCGGTTCGTTTTTCCATTCGTACCTTAGCGGTAGTGCCTTCGATTATTTTTGGGTTGTTTGGATTGGGCTTTTTTATTCAGTTTGTGGGTACGGGTGCTGATACCGTTTTTAACGGAGGAGAATTACGTTGGGGACAACCTAATATCCTGTGGGCGAGTTTGACCATGTCCTTATTAACCCTTCCAGTGATTATTGTATCGGTGGAAGAAGCGTTAAAAACCATTCCAAGAGAATTGCGGGAAGCGAGTTTGGCTTTGGGCGCTACGAAATGGGAAACCATCAAAAATGTAGTGTTGCCAGGTTCTGTTTCTGGAATTATGACCGGTACTATTTTGGCTGTGAGTCGAGGTGCTGGAGAGGTTGCACCGATTTTGTTTACCGGTGCAGCATACTACTTAGCATCGCTACCAGAATCTTTGAGTGATCAGTTTATGAATTTAGGGTATCATATTTATATTATGTCTACGCAATCTTCGGATGTGGAGAAAACGATGCCGATACAATTTGCTACGACTTTGGTCTTGTTGATTTTGACGTTGTCACTGAATTTGGTAGCGGTATTGATAAGATCTAGAATTAGAAGAAGGGCGAAAGAGTGATGTTTTTTGCGTGATGGGATAGGAGCAAAGTACCGAAGTACTGCGTATAGCCCGACCGCAGTTGCGAAAGGCGCAAACTAACGGGTTGCTGAAGGAAGCCTTTTGCAAATGGGGTCACGCCCAACGTATATTTTAAATGCCTTATTTTAAAAATTTGAAGTAAAGATTATTATGAAAGATGTAAAAATACAGGTAGAAGACTTGTCGTTGTATTATGGGGAGAAGAAAGCGTTGAATGAGATTTCTTTGCAAATTCCTGCCAACAAAGTCACCGCTTTGATTGGACCATCGGGTTGCGGGAAATCTACTTTTTTGAGGTGTATTAATAGGATGAATGACTTGATTCCTGGGGTGAAAATTACGGGCAAGATGCTGGTGGAAGGTGTCGATATTTATGATAAGGATGTAGATGTGGTTACTATTAGAAAGAAGATTGGAATGGTTTTTCAAAAATCAAATCCTTTTCCGAAGTCTGTTTATGAAAATGTCGCGTATGGTCCTAAAATTAATGGCATTAAAAACAAGGCGCAGTTGGACGAAATTGTTGAGGTTTCCTTGCGAAAAGCAGCAATTTGGGAGGAATTAAAAGATCGTTTAACCGAGTCGGCTTTGGGACTTTCTGGAGGACAACAACAACGATTGTGTATTGCTAGAACTTTGGCAGTAAGCCCAGATATTATTTTGATGGATGAACCAGCTAGTGCGCTTGATCCTATTTCTACTTCAAAAATTGAAGAATTGGTTCACGAATTGAAAGAGCAGTACACCATAATTATTGTGACCCACAATATGCAACAAGCGGCAAGAACGAGTGATCATACCGCATTTTTCTATATGGGTGAATTGATAGAAATGGGTAAAACCAAAGATATTTTTACTAAACCAGAGAAGAAACAAACCGAAGATTATATTACAGGAAGATTTGGGTAATTGTTTAACTGTTTAATCGGCAATTTGTTTAACCGATAATCGATTAACGTTTTAAACTAAAAAAAATAGAAGATGACACATTTTGAAATAGAATTAACAAAATTAAAAGACATTATCACCAAAATAGGTGTTTTGGCAGAAGCCCAAGTTGGGGAGGCTGTAAAAGCTATTTTGTCTGAACCCATCGAAGGTAAAGAGGTTAAAAAAACCGAACATAAGATTGATAAATTGGATGTTAAAATCGAGGAGATTTGTCAAAATATTTTTGCCTTGCATCAACCGGTAGCCTCAGATTTGCGATTTATAATGTCGGCTATGCAAATTAGTAATGAGATTGAGCGAATTGGCGATTTGTCGATGAGCATCATCAAAAAGACAAAAAGTATTAAAGACAAACACGATTTGATTGCCAAGTTTGAAATTGAAGGATTAGCCCGCGAAATCGAATCCGTAATTGCCAAAACCAACGCCTGTTTTATAGCTAAAGAGGAAAGAATTATTGGTGAAATTTTTGTTTTGAACAAAGCCATCAAAAGCAAAACCGACGATACGATACATGATATCATTAATGAAATGAAAACTAATTCGAAAGTGGTGGTTTCTGGAACCAATTTGGTGATGGTGTTGAAACATTTGGAGCGCATTTCAGAGCATTGTACCAATGTAGCCGAATCGGTTTATTTTATGGTGCACGCTAAAATCATCAAACACGAAAAATTTGATCTTCAAGGAGAAGAGTAGTTTTTAGGATTGTATTATATGACTGTCCGTAACTCATACCAACAGTCTAAATAATGATAATATACTTTGCGTCTCTGCGCCTTTGCGTGAAATTGGGCTCGCAAAGTCGCGAAGACGCAAAGATCAGAAAGGATTATATTTGTGAAAAACATTCAACAACTAATTTATTCTGTGAAATGGTACTAGTCACGGATAGTCATATTGTTTTAAAAAGGGCCTGTAAAAAAAAGAAAATTGCTACTACAAAATGGATTCTTCTTATGTGCCTTATTCGTTTTTAATGGGTTGAAAAACCTCAAAAAGTTCTTCCCAATCTATCGTGGTATTCATTTCTGAAAGGCCTTTGTAATCGGCAATTTTTGATAGCATTTCAATTCTAAAATCTCCTTGATTGGCAAAAGGGACGATGCGCTCTTGGTCTAGTTTGACTGCCAAGTATTCTTGTTCGTATTGTCCGGGAGTGGGAATAAAAAAGGCTTTTTTGCCCAGTTTAACCAAATCCATAATGGTGGTGTAGCCTGAGCGGCAAAGGATGCGTTCACTTTCGTTGAAGGTTTGTTCTAATTGGCGTGTATTCATAAAATTGTAAAAAGTTACGTCGCCAACTGTTTCCTTAACTTGTGTTTTTTCGATGATTCCTTTGATGAAAACCACTTTGCCTTGGAAGCGTTTTACCTCTTTGGTTAATTTTTCTTCTAGAATGCCTCTTTGCGGTTCTGGCCCCGAAAGAATAATCATCAAATCGTATAGTTTTGGACTCTCTTTTTTGTGCAGTCGGCTTAAGGGACCAATATAACGCACGGGAAAAGGTTTTCCGGTTACGTGGCCTAAATCACCTGTTAAGTTAGGTGTTCCAGCGACATCGGGTACCCAACATTGTTTGTATTTTTTTATGATGATTTGATGTAATTTGCTAGTAAACCAAGTAGTATTTCCGGTCATTACATTCAATTGATGGGTAATAAAAACAGAAGGTACTTTGGCGCTAAACACACCTAAGCGATTATCCGAAATGATGCCATCTATTTCGTATTTGGTGACCCATTTTTTAACCAATTTCTTCTCTTCTCTTATGGCTTCGAGCATTCTGGGCAATCTTTGAATGAGTTTCCATTTAAAATTTTTACCATTTTTGGTGTATTCTATTTGGTAAGAGGGAAGTTGTAGGGTTTGTATGTAAGGAAATTCTTTCTTTAATAATTCGAGTGCTATACCATCCGAGGCGATGATGGGCGTAAAATTGTTTTCTTGCAAGGCTTTTATAATTGGAATACAGCGAGTCGCGTGACCTAATCCCCAATTTAAGGGTGCGATGAGTATCGTTTTTGAGGTAGAATCCAATGTCATTATAGTATGCAATATTAAATATTAATTCGGAAGCAAGGTAGCAATACTCCTATTTTTTTAAGTTTAGACAACATTACTAAAAGTTTAATTTAACAACTGTTTACAAAAAAGGCTTTCTTTTGCAAGAAAGCCTTTGTAATACTGTGTTTTGCATCGAAATTAGTTTTCGATATAGGTTTTGTTTCCGTTTTTGTTGATGTAGTATCTTCCGCCTCTTGGACCCGTATACACTTTTTTTCCGTTGTACTCACCCGTTACTTTGTCTGGAGTTTTGGGTGCTTTTTCGGTAGTTTCTTTTACTTTAACTTCGGCAGTTTTTTTAGCTGCAGTAGTTTCCTTTTTAGCTTTTGTAGTTTTTTCGGTTACCGCTTTTTCGGCTTTACTTTTTTCAGCTTTGGCTTTTTTGGCTTCTTTTTCTGCTGTTTCTTTTTCTGCAGTAGCTTTTTTGGCGGCTATTGTTGCTTTTCTTTTCTCGTTAGCCGCTTGTTGTTTGGCAGCTTTGGCTTCAGTGGCTTTGGCTTCGGCTTCTTTTTTGGCGGCTATAGTCGCTTTTCTTTTTTCGTTGGCTGCTTTTTGTTTGGCTTCTTTTTCGGCAGCAGAAACTTCTGTTTTAGCTTTTGTGGTTTTCTTTTTGGTGGCTGTTTCTTGGGCGAAAATGGTGTTGGACGCGATAAACAAGAAACATAAAATCAGTATTCTTTTCATAGTTTTGGTTTTTTAAATTAATGGAATTCTAAAACTACTAATTATTTTTGGTAATTGGATATAAAGTTCTAAAAATCTTAGCATTACTGTTAGCAAGAATGCCTCAGTTTTCTTTCTAGTCCTGATAGGAACGGCATCCTCTTGTCTTGTCCTTACAACAAGACAAGAGATATAGTGGATAGCAGGAATCCCTGCCGGCTGAAAAAGCCTTTTGTTGGCTCTCCTGATTATTTAATTTTTAACATATAAGTCAAGTAAGTTTAATCGTTTAAAGGTTTAATCGTTTAAAGGTTTAAGAATTTAATCGTTTAAACCGCCGATTGTTCTTTGCGAACATTGCGTAATTTGGGTTCTTATATGCCCTTCAATTCCTTATATGGTTCAAAAAAGACAACAAAAACTTCAATGCCTCCCTATGTTGTAATAATTTTAGCTGTCCTAAAAATAAGCTCTTAACTGCACATTGCCGGTGTGAATGGCGGCGCTGGTTTCGCTTTTGCGGCCTTGGTAGTTGAAATTAATGTCGAGAAATTGGGTGATGTTTTTTTGTAATAACACACGCCAAGTGAGGTTTTGACCGGTTTGTAAGCCTTCGAGCATTTGAAAGCCCACGGCAGATTGTGCATTACCATCGAATTGATTTTGATAAAAAGAGAGTTCGCCGTTGAGGGTGAATTTGGCGTTGCGCGCATAACTGAAGGCGGTTCCCAATCGGTTTTGTTGCAAGTTTTCGGCTTGTGCGAGTTGGTTTTCTTTGTGTTGGAATTCATAAAACAATTCCCAACTGGCGTTTTTAGAAAACAAATAGCTGATTTTTGGGGCGATTTGATAGCCTTTGATGTCGAAATTTTTCTCGGCATAATTTTCGGATACTACGTCTGTCGCTAAAGTTTTAGTAAAGAAGTTCAGCAACCAACTTTTTTGAAACAAATGTTGGTATTGCAACTGGTGCGAGGCATTGCTGTTTTCCTGAGAGCCATTGGACAATAAACTCTTGGATTTGTTTTGCAAATAGGTGTAAGTGACAGAGTGTTTTTGTTTGCCTCGATTGAAAAATAAACTGTTTCTGAAGACGGAGTTGAGTCCCAAGACATCGTCCTTCGGGCTTCCAAACGGATTCAAATCGAAGTTGCCGCCTTCGTTTTTAATTTTTCGGTCCATAATAAACGAGGTTTGGTTGTAGAAATAGGAGGCTATTTTTTTGATTCCTTTTTCGTTTTGCCATTGGTTTGGGTTAATAATTAGGGATTGCGAAAACTTATTTTGATGGGTTTTGATAAAGATTTGGTTGGGTAAAAACACGCGAATGTATTTGGCCAAATCAGGATAAGGCGCGATTTCGAATTCTTGTAATTCTTGAATGCCGTTGCCGTTATAATCGTTCCAAGCGTACACTCCTTGCCCCGCATTGACTTCTAAAAAGGTAAATTCTTGTTGGGCAATCGAGCCAGAATTGGTTTCATAAGCGGTGGTGCTTTGTACCAATTGTTTCCAAAAGCGGTCATTGTAGACGACTCTCGAATTGAGGGAAGGCTCTTTTTGTGCCGAGTTATTGGTGTATTCTAACACACGATAATTGGCAAAAACAGACAAATCGCTTTTGGCAGTTTGAAAGACTTTTGATTTTAAGCTAAAGGTTTGTGAATGGTTGACGCGTTGTAACACGCCATTTTGAATACTATCGTTGACTCTTTGTAAATATCCCACAGCCACGAAAACTTTGGTGCTATCGCCACGACCCGCAAATCCTCCTATCTCTGAAAAACGCTGGCTGATGGGTGTGAAGGTTTGGGTGCTTTTTATTTTCTCTTGGTTGTCTTCTAAACGAAAGGTAGCGCCCACCCAATTTTTCTTTTTGTGAAAACGGACTTGGGTTTGTTGGCGAATAAAATTTGAAGTGCTCAACAAATTGTCGCTTTTGAGTACGCTGGTTTGGTTTTGAAAACGCCAATTCGGAAGCTGGAAGTACGCCATAATGCGGTGTTTTTGCCCAGAAAAAGAATCGGTAAAATCTAATTTTTCTAGTTGATAAGACGCATTGCCTTTTAGCTTTCCTTTGTATTTTGGGTTCCATTCGCTTTGGATTCCTGCAGTCCAGAAGCTTTGGTTACCAGTGGTTGTGGTGCCCAAATTCCAATCGCGATTGAATTCAATATTGAACAAGCGTTCTACGGTTTTGAAATTTTCGGCTATGTATTGGTAATTGCCTATGAAATCCAACTTCCATTTTCCGGTAAACAAGCGTTGTTTGGTGTTGAATTTTGCGGCTATTCCTTTATTCTGATCATCATCAAGACTCGAGAACAAGTTTTGGTCGTTGTTGCTCACGCCGATTTCAAAATCAGTACTGCTTTTTTCATTTGGCTGGTATTGTCCTAAAAAGGTTGCGATTTGTATTTTTTTGGGAGCGATGAGCGGAATCGTAGACTCATATTCTCCTTGTAAAATCCCATTGAGTGGTGCTATGTATTCGTAAATTCGGCCAATGGCTCCAGCGTTTTTTAGAATATAATTTCCTTGATTTTGCCCTATTTTGCTAAAGCGAACATTGTACAAAATAGCTTGGTCATTGGTGGAAAATTCAAAGTATTCTTCACCATTGGCACTTTTTTTCTCGTACAAGATTTTGTTTTCAGAATACGAATCTTCATAGGCCGATGGCGCATTCATTTTGCTTGGGTCATTGCCCGCATTTTGTAAAATGGCAACTTGTTCTTTGGACAAACTTTGTTGGACGGGTTGGTTTTTCAAGTCGCTTTCGGAATACAGATAACTACCAAAACGCCAGTTTTTGTTTTCGTGCATTCCGCCTCCATAGGCAATAATTCGGGTATAATTTTGATCTGTAAATTGGTATTCGACTACAATTCGCATTTCGGAAGTGATGGTAAATAAAGGCGTAAAGACCAACTCTCCCGCGTTGTAATCCATCACATAATCGTTGTTTTCTCCACGTTTTAGCAAATTGCCATTCACATACACGCGCTCTGAACCCGAAACGATCAACACGTAAGCTTCTTCATTATTGCCTTTGAGTTTATAAGGCCCTTGATTACCTTCTTGACCCGTAAACGCACTTCTGGCATATTGTCCTCGGACCAAACCAACCGCAGCCTCGATTTTGGTATGCTTTTCGGTGTTGCCCCAATCGAATTGGGTGTTCAAACCTTGTACTTTTTTGTTGAAATTCATAAACTGAGACGTTCGATTTTCTAAAAACAAATCGCCTCCGCGAACTCTCCAATCCTTGCTGTACAATTCCATAAAAATATTATCAAACTGATCCAGTTTTTGCGAATATCCTCCGTCTTGTAACGGAATATTGCTGTCTTGAATCGAGGCACTAATACTGACTTTATCCGAGAGTTTTCCGCTGATTTGTAGGTCTAAATTCGAGTTGAGCACCGCGTTTTGATTGTTACCGACCGTCACCCCACGCGTGATGCTTCCAGAGGTGTTTAGACCATCAAAAGGCGTTGCTTTTTTAGGATTCGTGTCTGCCATTTTGTACAAAGTGCCTTTGAGCGCGTCATTGTTGACCACTAGACTATCCGAGTAGACTTGGTAGGTTTTGGTTAAAAAATCGGGATACTTTAGGTACTGAACCGTTAGTTCCTCGGGGGTAAGTTGTGAAAGGGATTGTAACAACAAATAGCCTTTCTCAAAATTCACGCTGTAGTTTGCGGTAGGAAGTGTCTCCTTTTTGTCGGTTGTGATTTTAAAAAAATTCGGATTGATGCTTGTTTTTTCTAGCCAAATGGTATCGGTAGTAACACGGACTTTTTTAGTGCGATAAGACGACTGATTTTCCTGCGCGTAGACGCCAGAAAGCCAAAAGAAGACTCCAAGAAGCACAATTTTATTCCACATAGTTACGATAACGTCCAATGTTCAAAAGTAGTATTTAATAGTGAAAAGCAGTTAGTAATTGGTGAATAGATAGATTATGGTTTAAGTAGTGATAAATTTATTTGTTTAGAATTCTGTAATCAAATCTAATTTCAATTACATTAGCTGAAAAGGTAATAATGGATAATTCAAAATTTATGGATACATCAACTAATTCTGAAATATATTATTTTCTTACCTCGTTCCTTATTTTAATCTTTTTTATGTTTTTTTATGGATTAGTAGCTTCTTTGACAGATTTAGCTTTGTTTGTTTCAAAAAAGAAAATGCCAAATAAGGCAATGATTTTTTTCTTTTGGCTTGTAATTGTATTTGTAATTAATTTATTTAGGCAAATAAAATTAAAATTTGAGTATGTTGTTTCAAATCAAATTTTGATTGGAGTTGGAGTTTTTTTGATTTATTTTTTCTACATATTTGCTCATAATGCTAGCTATGTAGGACTTACAGTAAGAAAAGAGGCTGTTATTTATGAGACAAATAAATTTACAATGGCAGCCATTATGTATTGGATTTTGCAATTCATTATAGGGGCGATAGTAGTATTAAGCGTTATAAGATTGTTTAAGTTTAGAAACATAGAAAGTGATTAACTGCTTTTGCATCAGATAGAATAATTAAAAAGACTAAGGAAATGAAAAGAGTAACAGGAATTGGTGGAGTTTTCTTTAAATGTAAAGACCCACAAAAAGTAACAGAATGGTACCAAAAGCATCTTGGTTTAGCTACCAATCCTTATGGAGCCACATTTGAATGGCTAGAAAGTGAAGAAAGCACCAAAAAAGGTAGAACTCAGTGGTCACCATTTCCAGAAGACACCAACTATTTTGAACCTTCCACTAAAGATTTTATGATTAATTATCGAGTAGAAAACTTGGAGCTATTGGTAGAAGAATTAAGAAAAGAAGGAGTGACAATTTTAGATGTAATTGAAACTTATGATTATGGCAAATTTGTTCACATTTTAGATTCGGAAGGGAATAAAGTTGAATTGTGGGAACCAATTGGCTAGTTACTATATTTATCTATTTCAAAATTATGGCACATCCTAAAAATTATGAACGCGTTTTTGCAATGACTTTTGCGAGTGTTTATCCGCATTATTTAGCCAAAGTCCTCAAAAAAAATCGCACCCAAGAAGAACTTGATACCATTGTTTGTTGGCTAACAGGGTATACACCACAAGCCTTGCAGCATCAAATGCAAACGAAAGTAGATTTTGAAACTTTTTTTGCTCAAGCACCTCAATTGCACCCGAACGCTAGCCAAATTACTGGAGTGATTTGTGGCTATCGCGTTGAAGACATCGAACATCCGTTGATGCAGAAAATTCGCTATCTAGATAAATTGGTCGATGAACTAGCCAAAGGAAAAGCTATGGAGAAGATTTTGAGGAATTAGATTTTTAATTAGTAAGTTTATACTTTCTTTTGTAACAATAAATTGTAGTATTCTACGTTGATAAATATAGTTAACCCACCAAACCTAAATTTATGAAAGTATTCAAAAGTACGCTCTGCTTGTTGTTTCTTACTTCCCTTTGTTTTTCTCAAAACATCGTTTTAAAATTTATTGGCGATAATGACGATGGTATTTCATTTATTGGTTACTCCGAAAAATTTTTGATTGGCCCCAGAGGTTTCAGTCCTGGAGAACGAGAATTGGTGTTTAAACTTAATCAGCCAGCAGTGATTAAATGTACGCATTACAAAAAAGCAATACCCATTTTTGCTTTGCCTAATGAAGTAATAGAATTTGATTTCAATGAAAAAGGACTAATAGAATATTCTTGTAAAACCAACAAGTACAGAGCAACCGAATCCCAATATGTGAATGAGAGTTTTGAAAAGTATGGACAAGCAGAAAGTTTCTCTAATTATAATGAACTAAAAAGAATTCGTTCAATAAATAAGATGTTGAAAAATTTTGACCCAACGTATCAAAAAGAACAAGAATTCTTAGAAAGTAATTTTAAATCTGGAAAAATTTCTAAAGAATTTTACAGTTATTTTAAAACAATGTATTGGTCTTTGATTAAAACGAATGAACTTGAAAAAGCAACTGTTGCTCCAGCTACAATTTTAGCAATAGAAGAGAGTTTTAAAGGAGCAGATTCCCTTTTTGTTGTGGATGAATATCGGTCATTAGTTGGCAGGTACATTGACAAAACTTTATCTAAATCAACCCAAAAAGCTACGTTATTTGAGGAGTTAACATTCGTAGTAACCACTTTTCAGAATCAAAAACTCAAAGATTATTTCTTGTTTAAGAATTTGAATTTTGCTTTAAATGACCCAAAATCGATAACTAAAGTAGAACAATCCTCTATTGATTTATTTCGAAAGCATTGTAAAGACCAAGAATATCTTGATGCTATCAATTTAGATTTACAACCTAAGAACACGCCATTTGTGTTGCAAAGTAAAATTGATAAGTACAAAGGGCAATTGGTTTTGGTCGATTTTTGGGCATCGTGGTGTAAGCCGTGCAGAGCAGAATTCCCTGCCGAAAAAGCTTTGACGGATAAGTTCCCTAATGTAGCTTTTGTATTTGTTTCTACTGATAAAAGTGCAGCAGCTTGGGAAAAAGCAATGCTTCAGTATCCCAAAATTTTAAATAAAGACAATAGTTTTTTACTAACAAAATCAGATGAAGACTTATTAATGAAAGAGATTAAGATTTATTCTATTCCTCGTTATGTTTTGTTTGGTAAAGATGGTAAAATACTTCACAAAGACGCGCCTAGACCTTCAAGTCCAGATATTGAAAAGTTATTACAACGTCATTTGTAATCGATGAATAATGTTTTCAATAAAAAAAGACCATTTTAAAATTGCTTTAAAATGGTCTTTTTTGTTTTTATAAAGTCTCTTTGGTGATGATTTGCATCGTTTCACGACTGACTTGTTTGAGTAGGACTAGCTTATTTTCTTCAACCAGCTTTGCGGCTTGGTCGTTAAAATGACGAATAGTGTACAGCGTCACATCCTCGTTAAAATCTACTTTGAATTTCTTAGAGAGTTTAGCATTCAATTCCCCAAAATTGCCAAATTTATCTTCTACGCAAACTGAGAAACTAATCGCTGAGTTTTGAATCAAATTCACTTTGATTTTGTACTTATGGAACAAGGCAAAGATTTCACTAATGTTTTCCTCCATAATGAAAGAAAAATCAATAGACGAAAGTGAAATCATCAACTGATTGCGTTTTACGATAAAACAAGGCATTTTAGGCTCCAAATCTGGACCTTTTGCAACAGCGGTTCCTTTTAATAATGGGTTTACAAATGATTTTACGAACAAAGGAATTTCCTTTTTCTGTAAAGGTTGTAGGGTTTTTGGGTGAATTACCGTGGCGCCGTAGAAAGCTAATTCAATCGCTTCACGATACGAAATCTGATGCAACAAACTTGCATTTTCAAAATACCTTGGGTCGGCATTCATCACTCCTGGAACGTCTTTCCAAATCGTTACGCTTTCGGCGTTCAAGCAATAGGCAAAAATAGCCGCAGTATAATCCGACCCTTCTCTTCCTAAAGTGGTCGTAAAGTTATTTTCATCCGATCCTAAAAATCCTTGCGTGATATTTAAGGTTTTGGTTTTGATGGTCTTGGTGATGTTTTTCTTGGTTTGTTCCCAATCTACTTCGGCATCACGATAGTTGGAGTTGGTTTTTACCAAGTTGCGTACATCTACCCATTGCGTTTCAATCCCCATAAAGCTCATAAAATGACTCAAAATAGTAGTCGAAATCAATTCTCCAAAACTCACGATTTGATCGTAGACAAAATTGTAATTCGGCGATTTGTTGTGTGCTAAGAAATATTCTAAGTCTGAAAATTGTGCATTTACCGCTTCAAAAACGGGATGACCTTCGTCTTCAAACAAATCCAAAACAATTTGGTTATGGTATTTTTTTACTTCTTGAACCGAAGAATTCAATTCAGGCGATTTATCAAAATAATTCTTGATGACTTCTTCCAAAGCATTGGTGGTTTTTCCCATGGCAGAAACCACTAATAATACATCTTCATACCCAACGGTTTTTAATACGTGGTGTACATTTTTTATTCCTTCGGCATCTTTTACAGATGCACCTCCAAATTTGAATACTCTCATTGTATCAACTTAAATTGTAAAACAATCTCTTGCCTTTGTGTATTTGAGCCAAAAGACTTGCTTTACTGTTATTTACTTTTTTCTAAAAATGTGTCAATTCCGTTCTGATCCATTTGTACCACTCTCCAATCGTCCAAAACTTTGGCACCTGAATTTTCATAGAAAGTAATGGCAGGCGTGTTCCAATCCAATACATTCCATTCTATTCGTCTCACACCATCGATTTTCCCTTGTTCAATTATGGCGGAGTACAATGCAGAACCAAGGCCAGTCCCACGCATACTTTCTTTGACCACCAAATCTTCTAAATGAATCGTTTTCCCTTTCCAAGTAGAATAGCGATAATAATACAAAGCGATCCCAACAATCTCTTGTTCTTTTTCGGCT
>CAUPCW010000046.1:0-24761 GCA_963509895.1 uncultured Flavobacterium sp. | reverse complement strand
TCTACTTTTTATTTGTTTCCTCGCTTAGTACATCAACTCCAAAAAACCGACTCGTTTTTTATCGCTATTTTTGCACCCAATACTGTTGAGTAGTTGAATAGGATATGGATAAAAAGAATACGCCTTGCTGGAGCAGTTGTCTAGACTGTCAGGGGCAAGGCAAGAAAAGTCAAAGACTTCGTAAAAAAGTGCGATTGCAGTACCAGCAGTTGGTAGCCAGCCTTACTGCTGCTGGTGAAGTGGCTTTGCCTGAAGCCCCCAAAGCGCCTTTGGTGTCTTGTTCCCTATGCGGTGGTTCGGGATTGATTTCTTCGGAAGCGTTTCCTATAGTTGCTACTGAAAACTATCCGCATATTTCCATTATTGGTGGTGGAATTGGTGGCGTGGCTTTGGCTGTGGCTTGTTTGCATCGCGGCATTCCGTTTACGCTTTTTGAGCGCGACACCCACTTTGATGCTCGTTCGCAAGGCTATGGACTGACCTTGCAGCAAGCGAGCAAAGCCATAGAAGGCTTTGGAATTTTTTCTTTGACCGAAGGTGTGGTTTCTACACGGCATTTGGTCCACAAAACTGACGGAACAGTAGTAGGCGAGTGGGGGATGAGAAAATGGGTGCAGCCCACCGAAAAAAAATACACCAAACGTTCCAACATTCATATTGCGCGACAAGCGTTGCGTTTGGCACTCGTGGAGCAACTCGGAGGGAAGGACAACATACAATGGGGACATCAATTGCTCGATTTTCAAGAGGAAGCTTCGGGTAAAGTACAGTTGCGTTTTCAAGTCGGTGCGCAAATCAAAACAATTGCAACCGATTTGGTGGTGGGTGCCGATGGCATTCGAAGTGTCGTCCGTCAGCAATTGATTGGAGAGGCGCTTACTCCTTTGCGCTATTTGGGTTGTCTTGTGATTTTGGGAATTTGTCCTTTGGCAGCCCTGCCCACTTTAACTACAGAGTTGTTGGATTCGGCTACGGTTTTTCAGACGGCCAATGGTCACGAACGTATCTACATTATGCCCTTTACAGCAGATTCTGTGATGTGGCAATTGAGTTTCCCGATGGAAGAATCCGAAGCCAAAAAACTAAGCGCACAAGGCGCACAAGCCTTAAAGGAAGAAGTCTCACGAAGAACACAATGGCATTCTCCAATTCCAGAAATAGTCGATGCCACAGCGGCTGCTCAAGTATCGGGTTATCCCGTATATGATCGAACTTTGTTGACCGCAGCCCAATTTGAAAACGCAGGAAATAGCACTTTGATTGGCGATGCCGCACATCCTATGAGTCCGTTCAAAGGACAAGGAGCGAATCAAGCCTTGTTGGATGCTCTGGCGTTGGCTCGAGGCATTTCCAAAGGCTGTAAACTTTCGTCTCAATGGCGAACAGTAGGATTGCGAAAAAGTGTTTTACTCCCCTTTGAAGCGGAAATGATTGCCCGAAGTGCTATAAAAGTCAAAGACTCCGCCGCCGCCGCCGAATTTTTGCATTCGGATATCGTACTTTATGAATCGGATGAACCGCGTGGCCGAATACTCAAACGGAAAAGCAGTAAGATTTAAAACTAGAACGCGGATGCCACGGATGGTACGGATTTTCGCTGGTTTTTTTATATTGAATCTGTTTAAATCTGCGTCATCTGCGTGCCATTTTCAAAGTATTTTCAATAACAAGTTGTCGAAAGCAAAGTATGAATTTTATCATTATTTGAACGCGGATACCACGGATGGTATTGATTTTCGCTGGTTTCAAAAAAATCTGTTTAAATCTGCGTCATCCGCGTGCCATTTTCAAACTGGTTTCCAGTAAAAGGTTGTTCAATAAAAGTAAACCCCCAATAAAAGTTTGATATTGTTTTATTTCTAAAGCGAGTGTGTTTATTTAAAAAATAATTACATTTGCATCGCACACGATTTAATCGTAAAAGATATAAAAAATGAAAACAACATTCTTACAAAACAGTATGCGCATTCTTTTGGGCGCATTTATGACTTACGCAGGAATAAGTCACTTAACATTTAATAGAACGGCATTTTTAGCACAAGTTCCCCAATGGCTAACCACAGATCCGAGTTTTATGGATTTTGTGGTGTTGTCTTCAGGGATCGTCGAAATGCTGTTGGGATTATCGCTTCTTTTTTGGATGAGCCAAAAAATATATGTTGGAATAGCGCTTGCGATATTTTTTATTTTGATTTTCCCTGGGAATCTTTCACAGTATTATTACGGCATCGATTCTTTTGGTTTGAACACCGATACCAAGCGTTTGATCCGTTTGTTTTTTCAACCCGTTTTAGTGCTATGGGCACTTTGGTCCACTGGTGCTTTGGCCTATTTATTGAAAAAGAGAAAAGCTATTTCGCAACAGTCTTTTTATGATTTTGAAGCTGAATCCATTCAAGGCAAGCGCATTCCGATGAGTGTTTACAAAGGAAAAACGGTACTCGTTGTCAACACCGCTAGTCAATGTGGATTAACGCCACAATACGAAGGTCTTGAAAAGTTGTATCAAAAATATGAAAGCCAAGGCTTGGTGATTCTGGGATTTCCTTGTAATCAATTCGGGAAGCAAGAAAAGGGAAGCGCGACAGAAATTGAATCCTTTTGTCAAGTCAATTACGGTGTTAGTTTTCCAATGTTTTCGAAAGTTGAGGTGAATGGAAGCCAAGCGCATTCTTTGTTTGTGTATTTGAAAGCTAGTTTAGGAGGTTTTTTGGGAAGTACCATAAAATGGAATTTCACTAAATTTATCATCGACAAAAACGGACGGCCAATACAACGTTTTGCGCCCATCACTACACCTGAAGCCATCGAAAAATACCTTCAAGACATCCTGTAATTATGGAAAAAGATTTTAGTACGTTGTATCTCGAGAACCAACTTTGTTTTCCGTTGTATGCGGCTTCGCGTTTGACTATTAAGCGCTATACTCCTTTTTTGGAAGCCTTAGAAATTACCTATCCACAATATCTAGTGTTACTGGTTTTATGGGAAAAGAACGCACAAACCGTAACAGAAATAGGCGCTCGATTGGCTTTAGAATCCAATACATTGACGCCTCTTTTAAAACGACTAGAACAAAAGGAATTACTCACTAGATCACGATCTTCGATAGACGAGAGAGCGGTTGTGGTTACTTTAACAGCAAGCGGACAAGCACTCAAAGAACAAGCCGTTTGCATTCCGCAAAAAATTATGGAATCTTTCGCGAATACTTCTATTAGCAAAGAGGAACTTCAAGCGTTTCAAAAAACACTGACTAAGTTGGTGGAGTTGTTGAGTAAAGAATAGTGGTTGTATTTTCTTTACTTAAGGTAGTCTTTTATTGTCTGATTTTTTTGGTAGTATCGTATCAAAGGAAGTAGTTTTTATTTCATTGAATTACATAATCTATAAAATTGTATTTTAATCTTTATAACACAAGATAGAAGTAACACATTTGCGAAATTAATTTTTACCACATAGAAACATAGAATTTATACTTTGAAAAGAATGAATAGACGTTTTACTATTCACATAGCATTCTATGTGTAAAATAGAGCAATTTCTATTCATTCTTTGTTTAATCAAGTTTATCTATGAATCTATGTGGTTATTTTTATTTGTATTTTATCCAATGAGATTGGTGATTTTTTAATTTGTAATTTTGAAAAAAAGATTGGAAAATGGATTTACAAACACGAAAATTAAATTTCATCCAAGACTTTCTAAAATTAGAGAGTGAGAAAACGATTGCTCAATTTGAAAAGTTACTTAGGAATACAGCTGCGAATGAGGAAGAGCTGAATCCAATGACGATAGATGAATTTCATAAAAGAATTAATCAGTCTTTGGAAGATGTTAAAAATGGTAAAGTAACGGATGCTAATGACCTTTTAACAGAAATTGAAAAATGGAGTTAAAAGTCGAGTGGACCGATTTTTCTAAGAATGAGTTGAAAAATATTTTTGAATACTACAAAGACAAAGCCAGTGTTGCTATTGCTAGAAAACTCGTCACGGGAATTGTAAATGAAACGTTGAGGTTATAGCTTCAACCGACAATTGGATAAGAGGAAGAATTGTTGAAAAATAGTGATAAGGAGTTTAGGTATATAGTTTTTAAAAATTATAAAATCATTTATTTCGTCAATAGTCAACTGAATGCAATTGAAGTAGTTGATGTTTTTGATACTAGATAAAATCCAATCAAAATCAAGAGAACTAAATAGTAAATGAGATTGTAACTATTGTTTTATGCCTCACATTGCAAAACAAAGAACCCCTAGATTTGGCAGTCTCTAGGGGTTCTTTTTCTACAAGTTATACCTAACGAAAAGATATAAACTCAAAAAAAAAAATCTGGTATAATGCCGATATAGTATGAAAATAGTTCAATTTTTATTGGACTATGTTGAAGACATAATCGGTATAAAAAAATAAAGATTGAATTGGGATTAAAACATACCTCCGCCTCCTTTATTTGTATTGTCGTCTCTTTGTTTGCGTTGTAGACTTTTATTTTTTCCACCACCAAAACTGTAGGTTACACCCAAGTATACCGTTTGGCTTTCCCAAGTAAATTCTCCCGTTTGTGGGTAAGGATATTCAGCATCAAAGGCATAACGCATAGTGTTGAACATATCATTGAAACGCACACTAATGTTCATTTTTTTGTCTAGTAAACTATAGCGAACACCACTATCAATTTTGTACATTTCTTTGCTGTTGTTCTGCAATCCATCCACACTTCCTCTATAGAATCCGAAAAGTAAAAAGCTTAAGCGTTTGTTGGCTTTGAAGTTAGAATTCAATCGACCATTGAAAGCTGAAACTGTTACATTTCTTGCCAAAGGTTTGCTGGTGTTGGTCACTGGATCAAAAGCAAAAACTACACCTTGTTGTTTGATGCTCGAGAAATCAATGGCTGGTTGAATGTCCCACCATTTGGTGATCTTATAATTGGCAGACACTTCAAATCCAGAAGCCGTATTGTTATCGAAGTTGGTGTAGGTCAAAATCTGTCTTTGCCCACTTGGGTCGTTTTCGTCAGGGTATAAGATACGGCTGATTTGGTCGTTGATGCTTCTCACGAATACTCCAGCGGTAATACTTCCTTTTGTTAGAACTTTGGTATAATTCACCTCAATTGAGTTGGTGAATTGTGGACGTAATTCTGGATTTCCAAAAGAAGTCACCAAAGGAGTGGCAAATTCACGAATAGGTTTGGTTTGCTCTAAACCTGGGCGGTCAACACGACGGCTATAGCTCAATTGCAACGTATTTTTTTCATTTAAATTATACGTCAAATACGCAGAAGGATAAACGGTAATGTAATCGTCATCAAAGGTGGTTTTTCCTCTGTTCAAGTTGGCGGCTACTTTATAGCTTTCAAATCTAGCGCCTAATTGGTAGCTGATTTTTTTGAATTTTTGACCAAAAGTGGCATAGGCAGAATAGATGTCAATATCGTAAGTATAATTCGATTGTTGGTCAGCTGGAGCTACTAATGGATTTCCAGTGCTATAATTGTTCTCGGTTCTTGTGATTCTGGCCTCGGCACCTGCTTCAAGTGTTGATTTTTCGTCAATTGGATTCACATAATCAATATTGAACGTACTCAGTTTTTGAGCATCTTTGATATTGTCTTTGAAAAAAACAGTGCTGTTTGTATTGTTAGTCGTAGTCGTTTCGGTATCAAAACTCGCTCTTTGGGTTTCTTTGTAATCGTTTAAATTGGCTTCTACATCAAGCGTGTGGCCTTCTTTTTTGAAAATATGTTTGTACGCCAAGTTGTAAGTTCCTGTTTGATTGGGTCCTTCGTAAGTAGATTTTTGCAGAATTCTGTCAATCGTTCCACCGTTGTTGTAGTCAATATCGGTATTGACATTACCCAATCCATCCGCTTTGTTTTGGTTGGTATAGAAAGACAGTGTATTGTGGTCGTTGATCAAATAATCCATTCCTACTTTATACAAATACGAATCGTTTTCATTGGAAATATCTAATCTTTGCACTAGGTCTTGGTCCAGTCTCGCAATTTTTCCATCGTTGAAATAAGTACCAAAGTTGCGTCCTCCGTTGCCAAAGAAATTCACTTTGCCAACTTTGTAATTCATATCCAACGATTGGTTGTATTTAGCAGTTTCACCAAAGGTAATACCACCACTAAAGCTTCCGTTAAAACCAGTATTAGCATTTTTGTGCAAGATGATATTGATGATGCCCGACATTCCTTCGGGATTGTATTTGGCACTCGGATTGGTAATCAATTCTATTTTTTTGATAGAAGTCGATGGAATTTGTTTTAGCAATTGTGCTGGGTCAATGTTGGTGGGTCTACCATCAATTAAGACGCGCACATTTTCATTGCCACGCAACGATAATTTTCCGTCTTGATCCACATTTACTGAGGGAATATTACTCATAATATCAGAAGCCGAGGCGCCTGCCGTGGTCAAATCTTTGCCGACAGTAATTACTTTTCGGTCGATTTTTTGTTCAATAGTTGAGCGTTCGCTTACAATGTTTACGCCTTTCAATTGCGTCGCTTCTTCTTCTAAACTAACTTTGAAAGAGGCTTCTTTTTTGTTTTCGGTCAACAATGCTGAACCGATGTATTTTCTAAATCCGATGTATTGAATCTCGATCGTATAGCTTTTTAAAGCCAAGTTCTTGATGGTGAATTCGCCGTTGTCATCAGTGTTCGCACCCGAGATAACTTTTCCGTTGTCTTTGATCGAAACGATAGCGTAAGAAATGGGAGCGTTTGTTGTTTTTTCGGTGATTTTTCCGGTAATTTTCCCAGAATTTTGTGCATTTCCTATTCCGACTATGCATAGTAGTAGAAAGGTGATTAGTTTGATTTTCATGATTGATTGATTTTGATTGATGTTTTATTTAGACTATCAAGCTTGCGATATGTTACAAAGAAAAGTAACAAACGTTTAGTTTTAGGACTGATAATCCCCTTTTTAAAGTCTTTTTGTTATTGTTTTGAGTGAATAATATTTGTTTTTAATTGATTTTTATTCAGGAGTTTACCGATAGAAAAGGATATGGTGAAATCTTTTTTGGCTATACTTTCAAAAAAAACAGAAAATGCCCAATTTTTTTTGAGCGACTTTAGGAAAAATCAAACAAATTCGTTGTGCATGCGGTTTTCTAATTGCTAAATAAGCAGTATCTTTGCGCACTTTTAAAATACAGTATACATGTCATTACAACATATTCTTACTCCGTCGATTCACAAAGCCGTTCAAACCTTGTTTGACGTAACTCTTGATAAAGTTGAATTTCAAGCGACTCGAAAAGAATTCGAAGGAGATATTACCTTAGTTATTTTTCCTTTATTGAAAGTAATTAAAAGCAATCCAGTAGAATTAGGAAACAAAATAGGAACGTATTTGGTAGAAAACGTAGCCGAAGTGGCTCGTTTTAATGTGGTATCTGGTTTTTTGAATATAGTTATTGCCGATGCCTATTATTTGAATTTTTTCAACAGAATCAAAGACGACACCCGTTATGGTTTTGTAACGCCAAGTCCAGATGTGAAAGCGGTAATGGTAGAATATTCATCGCCCAACACCAACAAACCTTTGCATTTAGGGCACGTTAGAAACAATCTTTTGGGGTATTCAGTTGCGGAAATTATCAAAGCTTCTGGAAAAAAAGTTTACAAAACACAAATCATCAACGATAGAGGAATTCATATTTGTAAGTCGATGTTGGCTTGGCAAAAATTCGGAAACGGAGCTACTCCAGAAAGCACTGGCTTGAAAGGAGATAAATTGGTGGGAAATTATTACGTAGCTTTTGATAAGGCGTACAAAGAAGAAATCAACCGATTAATGGCTGAAGGTAAAACGGAAGAAGAAGCAAAAAAACAAGCGCCAATTCTTTTGGAAGCCCAAGAAATGCTATTAAAATGGGAAGCTGGTGATGCTGCCGTAAAAGCGCTTTGGAGCACAATGAACCAATGGGTGTATGACGGTTTTGCGACTACTTACAAAAACTTAGGCGTTGATTTTGATAGTTATTACTACGAAAGCAATACTTATTTGCTAGGAAAAGACGTAGTGCAAGTAGGATTAGATAAAGGTATTTTCGAAAGAGACCCTGATGGTTCCGTTTGGATTGACTTGACCGATGAAGGTTTGGACCGTAAGATTGTCTTGCGTTCAGACGGGACAGCGGTTTATATGACGCAAGATATTGGAACAGCCATTCAGCGTGTAAAAGATATGCCTGATGTTGGAGGAATGGTGTACACAGTAGGAAATGAACAAGATTACCACTTCAAAGTATTGTTTTTGATTTTGAAAAAACTAGGTTTTGATTGGGCTTCTAGCTTGTATCATCTTTCGTACGGAATGGTAGATTTGCCTTCAGGAAAAATGAAAAGTCGTGAGGGAACTGTAGTAGATGCCGATGACTTGATGCAAGAAATGACCGACACGGCTCAAAAAATTGCAGAAGATTTAGGGAAATTAGACGAGTATTCAGCCGAAGAAAAGGCGACTTTATATAGCACCATTGGATTAGGAGCTTTGAAATATTACATTCTAAAAGTGGATCCTAAAAAACGAATCTTGTTTAATCCTGAAGAATCGGTTGATTTTGCTGGAAATACGGGTCCGTTCATTCAGTATACTTATGCCAGAATCCAGTCGATCATTCGTAAAGCGGCTTTCAATTTTTCTGAGCCAAGTGCTTTAAACGAATTGAATGAAAAAGAAAAAGAACTCATAAAGCAATTAGAATTGTTTCCAGAAGTGATTCAAAATGCGGCTCAAAATCATAGCCCTGCGTTGATTGCGAATTACACTTATGAGTTAGTTAGAGCGTATAATTCGTTTTACCAAGCGGTTTCTATTTTAGGAGAAGAAGACCAACAGAAGAAAATTTTTAGAGTACAATTGTCTAAAAAAGTAGCCGATACGATTGCGGCAGCTTTTAGTTTGTTGGGAATTAATGTTCCTGAACGTATGTAATTTTAAATGTTTAAAATCAAAAGACATTCTTGTGAATACACCTAAATCGTATTTTTTTCGTTCTTTTCTGATCATCCTGATGGCAGCTTGCTTTTTCTTTGGATTAAAGGAAGTATTGCCAAAAAAAATATTCGCAGCGGCCAAAGGTCCTTCTAAAAACGTATTGATTGACAGTATGTTGATTGATGCTTTTGAGTCGGAGCCTGACAGCGTAGCGATGACTCCCAATGATACAATGGCTGATCAAAAAATTGTTTTTGAGGAGTCCTTTGGAGTAACTTTTCCTGAAGAATCAATGGATAGTTACAAAGGGTATCAGTATTTGATTCCTTTTTATGAGCGATTGTATCAATTAGAAACCAGTCAAAATGGTAAAGTTCGTATTGCTTATTTTGGCGATTCTATGACCGATGGCGATATGATTGTGCAAGATGTTCGTACAGCATTTCAAAATAATTTTGGCGGAAAAGGTGTTGGTTTTGTCTCAATTACCTCAGAGTCTGCGGCTTCTAGAGGTTCTGTGTTACACCAGTTTTCTGAAAATTGGAAAATGCAATCCTATCTGAATGTCAAAAATCCAATTCGTCCTTTTGGAGTAAACGGTCACGTGTTTTTTGCCAATGATACCAATAAAGATATTTGGGTAAAATTTGGTGCGGGTAGAACTAGGAATACAGCCTCTTTAGATAATCCTACTTTGTTTTACGGAAGTTCCTCCAATACTTCGGGTTACATAAGTTACCAACTCGAAAAAGATACCATCAATAAAAGTTTGACGGCTAGTAATTTGCTTAATACAATTGTGCTGAAAAATGGCAGTACGAAAGCACTTAAGGTGAATTTCCAAAATGCGCAATCGGTGCCAGTATATGGGTTTAATTTTGATGACGGAAAAGGGGTTCACGTGGATAATTTTTCACAACGTGGTAATTCTGGAATTCCTATTTCAAAGTTTGATCCCGCATTGATGCAAGCTTTTCAAAAGAAATTAAACTATCATTTAATCGTTTTGCATTACGGAACGAACGTGTTGAATTATGGTACAAAAGATTACAATTGGTATGCAAGAAGTATGACCAAAACCGTAAACCGTTTACGAGAAGGTTTTCCAGGAGCTTCGATTTTGATTGTTTCGACTGCTGATAAAGCTTCGAAATACAAAACAGAAATGAAGACTGATTCGGCGGTAGTACCATTGACTAATGCGCAACGAAACTATGCGCTCAAAACCCAATCCGGATTTTTGAATTTGTACACACTTATGGGTGGAGATGGCTCAATGGTAAAATGGGTAGAACAAGAACCCGCTATGGCCAATAAAGATTATACGCATTTCAATATACGAGGTTCTAAAAAAGTAGCTGGAATGATTTATGACCAAATTATGAATGGCTATCAGGAATACAAAAGATTGCGTAGCTCTATAAAAACAGTCAAAGCTGTTGCTCCAAAAGATAGTGTAACGGCAACACCAATAGTCCCCAAAACAGAAGAAACCGATGAAAACTAAATTCCTTTTTTTCTTTTGTTTTGTATGCTTTAAAATGTTTTCTCAAAACGCGTTTTTACCTGTGCTTATGTCAATATCATCTGTTAACGAAATTGTGGAGCCTGAATTCTATCCTAGAGGAATTCAGAACACGGAGCGACTTACATCATTTTTCACCAAATTAAAAGTGTTGGAGAGTACCCAAAAAGGAAAACTGAATATAGTTCATATTGGCGATTCTCATATTCAAGGCGATGTGATGACGGCTGTTTGTAGAAACAATTTGCAAAAGAATTTTGGGAATGCAGGTCGTGGTTTGGTATTTCCTTACACACTTGCACATACGAATGGCTCTCCAGATGTTCGTTTTTCATCAAATGTAAAATGGACGAATCACCGCAATATTTTGCCTTTGAATGGAAGTCCAGTCGGTATAAGCGGTATTTCGTTGACTAGTAAATCAAAAAGTTTGCGTCTTACGATGCAAGTCAAAAACAAAGACTATTTTTTTACTACTTTAAAAATAATAACCCCCAACAACGAATCCCTTTTTGAAAGAGCGGGTGAGGTTGAAAAAACGGTTACTATAAAAACAGTTCCAAAAAAAGTCGTTCATACCATTAAGAAAGGCGAAACACTTTCGACCATTGCGGATCATTACAACATCAGTACGGCAAAACTTAAAAAAGAAAACAAACTCACAAGTACTAAAATTACGGCGGGTAAGACATTAAAAATTCCAACCAACCAAACCAGTGAGAAATCGGTAGTAAATACGAAATATCATTCGGAAACTTTTGAAGAAGATGTGAATTACCATTTCTTTGAGTCCGAAAAACCATTGGATCGTTTTGTTCTATTGCCCAATAACGAAGCTCCTTTGTATGCTTTGAATGGAGTGGTTTTAGAAAGTAACAACCCAGGAATTATCTATCATAATATTGGTGTAAATGGCGCTAAATATTCTGACTATAACAAATATCCATTGTTTTTCGAGCAATTAAAAGCCTTGCAACCGGATTTGATTATTGTGTCTTTGGGAACCAATGAATCCTATGGGAAAATTGCACCATTGGATTACCTAAAGCAGGTACAGGAATTTTTGTTGAAAGTCAGAGCACAAAACCCTGAGGCCGATGTTTTGATCATTACGCCGCCACCATCGTTTTTGCCGCATCATCGCCTGAATACCTTTGTAGATGAATATGCCAAAAGTTTGGTGAGTTACGCAACGTTAGGACAATATGCAGTTTGGGATTTGTTCCAGACTTTAGGCGGAATGCACGGCGTTAGTAAAATTTATGGCAAAGGATTAATGAATCCAGACCGCGTGCACTATACCACAAACGGGTATCAGCTACAAGGAAATATGTTGTCTAATGTATTGCTCAACGCTTTTAAAGAATTTAATAAATAAACGAGATTGTGATTACTATTACAGATATAACAAATTGGTTAAAAACCACTTTTGGCACTATAGATGCAGCTCAAGTGAATGAATGGATTACGTTCAATTCAAAAGAGCCTATTCTTTTTAATACCGCTTTTTTCCTAGGACTTTTTTTATTGTTCTATCCAATCTATATTCTTACGACCAAAGCCAAAACTAGGGTGTACCGACACATTTATGTCTTTGCTTTCTCGTTGTTCTTTTATTATAAATCTAGCGGAATCTATTTTTGCCTCTTGTTGTTTTCTGGTTTGGTCGATTATACGTTGGCTAAATTTCTCTATGAAGAAACCAAAGAAGGCTATCGTAAATTCTTCTTGATAATCAGTATTATTTTCAATTTGTCTTTTTTAGGCTATTTCAAATATTCTAATTTCTTAATTGACAATTATAATCAGCTTTTCGAAGGCCAAATTCATTTTATTGATGTGATTTTACCGGTCGGAATCTCGTTTTATACCTTTCAATCGATGAGTTACATCATCGATATTTATAGACGAGAATTAGAGCCTACCAAGAACATGTTGGATTATATGTTTTTCGTATCCTTCTTTCCACAGTTGGTGGCGGGTCCTATTGTTCGTGCGTCTGAGTTTATTCCGCAAATTTATAGTAAGATTCAATTGTCTCGCGCCGATTTTGACTCGGCAATTTTCTTAATCATTGGTGGTTTAATAAAGAAAACCGTCATATCCGATTATATTTCTTTGAACTTTGTCGATCGCGTCTTCGATGCGCCCAAAAGTTATACTGCCTTCGAAAACCTAATGGCATCGTATGGCTACACGATTCAGATTTATTGTGACTTTTCAGGCTATTCTGATATGGCTATTGGGATTGCTCTACTAATGGGATTTAAATTGTCTCTCAACTTTAGAACCCCATATCAATCGGCTTCTATCACTGAGTTCTGGAGAAGATGGCACATTTCATTATCCACTTGGTTGCGCGATTACTTATACATTTCAGTAGGAGGAAACCGTAGAGGGAGTTTTGGAGGGTTTTTATTTCCTTCATTATTCTTTGCTGGATTAATTGCCTGGGCAACTTGGTATTATCCAGTGAGTCCAATTCCGTTGGTGATTGCTATAGCGTCACTGTTAGTTTTCTGTTTGACATTCTTATTAGCCAAAGACAAGAAAAGAACTATGTTTACCAATGTTAACTTAATGACTACGATGTTACTAGGGGGATTTTGGCACGGGGCAAGTTTGAAATTTATTATTTGGGGTGCTTTACACGGGATTGCTTTGGCAGTTAATAAATTGTTTTCGGATTATTTTCCTTCTTCCAAAGACAAAAAAAATACGTTTTGGAAAGCCATCACTACAGTTATTTCTGTGCTAGTTACGTTTCATTTTGTGGTTTTCTGTTGGATCTTTTTTAGAGCCAAAGATTTCTCTGCGGCCATAGATATGATTACTTCAATTGGAGAATTACAATTCAATTGGGAGCAATGGGCGATAGTCATTTCAGGCTACGAAAATGTGTTTATTATGATTGCCATTGGCTATACATTGCACTTTGTTCCAGCCAAAATCACTCAAGGACTAAAAACGATTTTCGATAGGTTGCCTATGCTTTTCAAAGCCCTAATTCTTGCACTTACCTTCTGGTTGGTTGCAGCAATGGCGTCAAGCGAATTGGTTCCTTTTATTTATTTCCAGTTTTAGAATACACTTTTTTTAGGAGTGGAGGCAAAAGGCTCTTTTGTAGACAAGTTTCCCGCTGTCCACTATATCTCCTGCCTTGTTTGGTCACAAGTCAGGAGGATGCCGTTCCCATCGGGGCTAGAAAGTAAGCATAAAGCTTTTTTGGATTAATACCAAAAAACGAAATAGAAGAACTTGCAATTACCTTTTTTTAGTTTCCAAAAACGTCTAAAATCTCCAAAGTTTAAAGTTCAAATCTTTGTGCCTCTAAACCTTTATAGTATATTTGCATTTCAAAAAAACAGAAAATCATGTTCGATAATTTAAGCGATAAGTTAGATAAAGCGTTCCATATTCTTAAGGGTCATGGAAAAATCACCGAAGTCAATGTAGCCGATACCTTAAAAGAAGTTCGTCGTGCTTTGTTAGATGCCGATGTTAACTTTAAGATTGCTAAAGATTTTACAGCCAAAGTTAAAGAAAAAGCCATTGGTCAAGACGTATTGACGACTTTGCAACCAGGACAACTTTTGGTGAAACTAGTCAAAGATGAATTGACAGAATTAATGGGTGGTGATGTTGCCGGAATTAATTTGTCTGGTAATCCATCTGTAATTTTGATGTCAGGTTTGCAAGGTTCTGGTAAAACTACCTTCTCTGGAAAATTAGCCAATTATCTTCAAACCAAAAAAAATAAAAAAGTCCTTTTAGTTGCTTGTGATATTTATCGTCCAGCAGCGATTCAACAATTATATGTGGTTGGAGATTCTATAGCCGTTGAGGTCTATTCAGAACCAGAAAACAAAAATCCTGTTGAGATTGCTCAAAATGCGATCAAACACGCCAAAGCCAATGGATTCAATGTGGTAATTGTCGATACAGCCGGTCGTTTGGCTGTAGATGAAGAAATGATGAACGAAATCGAACGCGTTCACAAAGCCATTCAGCCACAAGAAACCTTGTTTGTTGTCGATTCTATGACAGGTCAAGATGCAGTTAATACAGCTAAAACGTTCAACGACCGTCTAAACTTTGATGGAGTAATCTTGACGAAATTAGATGGAGATACTCGTGGTGGAGCTGCTTTATCTATCAAAACGGTAGTAAACAAACCGATTAAATTTGTAGGAACAGGTGAAAAAATGGACGCAATTGATGTGTTTTATCCTGTTCGTATGGCAGAACGTATCCTTGGGATGGGAGACGTTGTTTCTTTGGTAGAACGTGCTCAAGAGCAGTTCGACGAAGAAGAAGCTAGAAAATTGCAAAAGAAAATTGCTAAAAATGAATTTGGTTTTGATGACTTCTTAACACAAATTCAGCAAGTTAAGAAAATGGGTAATATGAAGGATTTGGTTGGAATGATACCAGGTGCTTCCAAAGCCATGAAAGATATCGAAATCGAGGATGATGCCTTCAAACATATCGAAGCTATTATTCATTCAATGACTCCAATTGAACGAAGCAAACCAGCCATAATCGATGTGAAGCGTAAAGCTAGAATTGCAAAAGGATCAGGAACCAAAGTGGAGCAAGTGAATCAATTGATGAAACAGTTTGATCAAATGAGCAAAATGATGAAAATGATGCAAGGTCCTGGCGGAAAGAATTTGATGAAAATGATGGGCGGTATGAAAGGAATGCCCGGAATGAGATAAAATGAGAGAAGGTTCAAAAGTTTAATTTTGTTTAAATTTTTGAACTTTATTTTTAAATAGCTACACACTTTTTTTAAGTTTATTTTGAAATTACCAAGTCTTTAAAATATTTAAACTTTCAAATTTTTAAACAACATAGAAATGCAACTACTAGACGGAAAAAAAACATCAGAAGATATTAAGAAAGAGATAACCATCGAAGTACAACAAATGAAAGATAATGGGGAAAAAGTCCCTCATTTGGCTGCAGTAATTGTAGGTACTGACGGGGCTAGTTTGACATATGTAGGTAGTAAAGTGCGTTCTTGTCAGCAAATTGGTTTTGAATCTACTTTGGTGAGTTTACCAGAAAGTATTACAGAAGCTGAGTTGTTGTTAAAAATAAAAGAATTGAATGAAGATGATGATTTAGACGGCTACATCGTACAATTACCATTGCCAAAACATATTGATGAACAAAAAATATTAATGGCAATTGATCCCGACAAAGATGTTGATGGTTTCCATCCAGCTAATTTCGGAAAAATGGCTCTTGATATGGATACTTTTATTCCAGCGACTCCATTTGGAATCATGCAATTGTTAGAGCGTTACAAAGTGGATACGGTTGGTAAACATACTGTAGTTATTGGAAGAAGTCATATTGTGGGGCGACCAATGAGTATCTTGATGAGTCGTAAAGGCAATCCAGGGGATTCTACGGTTACGTTAACCCATAGTAGAACCAAAAACATTGAAGAATTTACTAAAAATGCAGATATCATCATCACCGCATTGGGAGTTCCTAATTATTTAAAAGCAGATATGGTAAAAGACGGCGTTGTTGTTATCGACGTTGGTATCACTAGAGTGGAAGACCCTTCTCACCCAAAAGGATATGTAATTACTGGTGATGTTGATTTTGATGGTGTAAGCAAAAAATCTTCATTCATCACTCCAGTACCTGGTGGTGTAGGACCCATGACCATTGCAATGCTGTTGCAAAATACATTATTAGCGAGAAAAATGAGAATGAAGTAATAATTCTTTCTTTCTTGAAATTTCATAGAGCCACTTTTTTAAGTGGCTTTTTTTTTAAAAAAAATAGCAAAATAGGATTACGTTTCATTTATTTACATAACTTTGTGTTTCAAAGTACTTTTATTATGAGTAAAAAGCATCAAGAAGATTTATGGCATATCCGCTCTATGATGGAGCGTTCTTCTCGTTTTATTTCTTTAAGCGGTTTGTCTGGCGTTTTTGCTGGGTTGTCTGCTCTAGTCGGAGGTTTATATGTTTATCAATTGTTTAAAGTCAATGGTATCGAGTATTTTGAAGACAATCATTTGTTGTATACTACAAGTTTAATTTCCGAATTAATACTTACCGCTTTTGTCATCTTGTTCTTTGCACTAGCTTTTGGTATTTTTTTTACGGTTAGAAAAAGTAAAAGACTAAAATTACCGATCTGGACTTCAGCCACCAAAAACATGCTTCTCAATTTAACAATTCCTCTAATTACTGGTGCTGTTTTTTGTTTCGCACTTGTTTATCATCAGATGTTTATTTTGGTAGCGCCTTGCACCTTAATTTTTTATGGTTTAGCATTAATAAATGCTGAAAAATATACTTATTCAGATATTAAATACCTTGGATTTTCGGAGGTGGTTTTAGGATGTATTGCTTTATTCTATGTAGGATACGGTTTGATTTTTTGGATTTTCGGTTTCGGCATATTGCACATTTTCTATGGGTTGTTGTTATTCAAAAAATATAAATAACCATCGATGGGAATTTTAGATAAACTTAATAAAGATTTCGAAAGCCGTGTAAGATTAGGTATTATGTCTATTTTGATGGTTAATGATTGGGTAGATTTTACCGAAATGAAATCTCTACTAGATATTACCGATGGAAATTTAGCGAGTCATTCTAGTGCTTTAGAAAAAGGAGAATATATCGAAGTTAAAAAAGAGTTTGTGGGAAAGAAACCCAAAACTTCATATCGAGTTACTAATAAAGGACGTGTTGCCTTTGAACAACATCTCAAAAGTCTTGAGAAATTATTAAAAACTAAATAACTATTTTTTTTGTCTAATTACTTTGAAACGCAAAGTACTTTTAAATTTTAAATTATGAAAAAACACTATTTCATTTTTGTCTCAAGCTTTGTTTTTACTTTGCTTTTTTACAATCAGTCCGTTGGTCTAAATCTGGCCATTTTTGGTTTATTTCTAACCGCGATGATTGTATATTTTTTTAAAAATAAGTTTACCTCTTTTTATAATTGGGGGCTCGTATTTACTTCAGTTTTGTCTTGTTTGTCTTTTGCTTGGTATGGCGATTTCGCTTCTTTTTTTGCGCTTTTTCTATCCATTGTTATTTTACAATTTAAGACACAATTAACCGAGTTGAAATTGATTCAGGTTGTTCCTTTGGTTATTATAAATGGGTTAGCTTCTTTAGGTAGACCTTTTTTGTTTGCGCAATGGTTACCTAAACGAGAATTAAAAAATGATTTTGCCAAAAAAATGATTGCTTATGTCTTGATTCCACTAGTGTTTCTATTGCTGTTCTTTGTAGTGTACTCTTTTGGAAGTGACCATTTTTCATCGCTTTTCACCAACTATACTTTAGATTTGGATATTTTTGAGCTGCTGTTGATCGTATTGGTTGGGTTTTATGTTTCCTTCACTTTCTGGAATTATTGGGTGCCCGAGATGTCTTATGATGTAAATAAAAAATTAGCCAACGACTTCGAGATAGACGAGAAGGTAAATCAACAAACCTTTTCTTTTTTGGATTTAGATTTTGAAAGAAAAAGTGGCGAAATCACTTTGTGGTTGCTCAACACGATGCTCTTGGTTTTTATTGTGACCTACAATTACGAACAATTTTTTGAAGTAACAGGTAGTAGTTCTCTTAGTAAAGCCACACATGAAAGAGTGAATGCCGTTATTTTTTCGACGATTATGGCCGTTGGTGTTTTGTTGTTTTACTTTAAAGGAGGTTTTAATTTTGATAAGAAAGCGAGGACTTTAAAACGTTTATCCAAAATTTGGATTGTTTTAAATAGTGTGTTAATCATCAGTACGTTTATCAAGAATTCAGAATACGTTGCTTTTTTTGGTCTAACCTACAAACGATTGGGAGTTTTTGCTTTCTTGCTTTTAGCTTTTATTGGATTAGGGTATACTTTTATCAAGATTATTCATCAAAAAACCAATGCCTTTCTCTTCAATCAAATGGTAGGGTATTTTTATGGAACAATCGTATTGTGTGCTTGTATCAATTGGGGTAATTTAATTACAGTCTACAATATTTCAGTAGGTAAGGGAGTAGAGCCTACTTTTTTATGTAGCTTAAATTTTAATGATGAAGCGAGGGAAAACTATTTTTTAGCGAACAAAATCAATGCTCCTGAGCAATATTCCTTCAGACAGGGTTTTATCCATCAACAAAAAAAGGAATCCTTTTTATCTAAGGTTTTGTATTATGAGTTACTGGCAGAACAGAAGTAAAATCTATCTTTTGAAAGTAGCTATTTTTTGTTTCAAACCGACTAAACTTAGTTGGCTTAATTTAAAACCTAATTATAATGACATGATAGTCCCCAAAAATATCTTTTACTATTTGACTGCTATAGGTCTTTTTCTAGTATTAAAATTCGGTTATGCAATTGCTGATAATAATGATTTGATTTTTTTGCTTCAACCAACCGATAGATTGGTTGGACTATTAATCAGTTCAAAATCAGTTTATTTCGCTAATAAAGGGTTTTATTATAATGATTTAAATATTGTTATCAATAAATCATGTTCTGGTTTTAATTTTTTGCTTTTGTGTTTTTCAATGTTTTCTATCGTTGCTTTTAATAATATAAACTTGATCAAGCAAAAAATAGTAATCATTCCAGCTGCATTAATGTTGGCCTATGTTATAACAATTTTTGTTAATGCTTCTAGGATATTTGTTTCTATTGTATTGCAAAATCATGCTAAACATTTTTTATCACAAAAAAGTATTATAATAGTGCATGAAACTATTGGAATAGTAACCAATTTATCGTTTTTGATTGTGGTTTATATCCTATTGGAACGATTACTTAAAAAACAAAATTATCTATGAAAAACTTGCTTAATCCCAAATTGATTTTTGTTATTAACACACTGCCCATCGTTGTGTTATTTGTTTTTTTTGCAGGAGAATTTAATATTTTTAAAAGTTTATTAAATGACGAAAGCCTCTATCTATGGACAGTGTTTGGTTGTACTTTGGGTATTTTAGGGTTGCTTAATTTTGGATACGCTTTGTATCTAACTTTAAGCAAACAAAGCGTGTCATTATGGTATGGATTAATTGCTTTGTTACTTTATATCCCTTTTCTTTACTTATATAGTTATCATATTGATAAAATTTTTCCTCTTAGTATTCCACAATGGATGATCCCAGGAAATATTGTGGTATATGTTGGTACTTTTTTGATGCCTACACTAGCTTATTCTTTATTCATTTTAGTGTATCATTTTACGTCTGATGCTAAAGAACACAGTCCTTTAGTGAATTTTGTAATAGCCTTGATTGTCCCAATAACGGGTTATTTATTTTCTCAAATTGTTTTACCCTTTTGGAAACCAATAGACGATAATTTTGAATTACACGCTTTGCTAATTTTAATTATTGTTTGCACATTAGTTTTTCTTTTTTTCATTACACGAGCTGTGTATGTTCTTGTAACCAAAAGAGGAAGTAGTTGGCAGAAATATCAATTAATATGGAAAATACCAATTTCGATTTTACTCCCCTTTATGGGTTTAGTAGTGAATAATGGATGTCTATTTTGTAAGTTGGAATCAGACAAATTGGGAATTTTTGGAGACTTTTCTAATTATTGGTTTTATATAATAGCGATATTGAATGGTATCTTTATTTGTTTGCCCAATTTAGAAAGTAAAAAATATAGAGTATTTCTCTTCATTGCAAGAAGTCTAACTTTTGTATATACGTTCTACTTTTTTCTTGTTTTTCTTCCTTTTTTGCCTATTTCAGTAGTAGCAGTAATAGCGTTTGGAGCAGGTTTTTTAATGTTAACACCATTGTTACTTTTTGTATTGCATAGTAAGGAACTTTTTAAAGATTTTATTTATTTAAAGAATTACTTTTCTAAACGTAAAATTTTAACAATATTCTTTTTGAGTTGTTTAGTGCTACCTTTTTTAATAAGTATCTCATACCTTAAGGATAAAAGAGTTATAAACGAAACACTTAATTATCTGTATAGTCCCAATTATTCACAATCCTATTCAATTGATAAAGCTGCATTAAAACAAACACTTCGTACTATTAAGCAACAAAAAGACAGAAACGATAATTTTATTTTTGGGACGCAAACACCCTATTTGTCAGCATATTTTAATTGGTTGGTTTTAGATAATCTAATCATATCTGATTCGAAAATTAATGCTATTGAAAATGTGTTTTTTGGAACAGTTTCAACTCAAGTAAGAGTTGATAATAGTAAGGATGAAAACGTAAAGATTACCAATATTATATCCAAAAGCACTTTTGATAAAAAACAGAATGCTTGGAAAAGCTGGATTGATTTAGAAATTACCAATTATAGTGATAGTAATTGGTTCTCAGAATTTGCAACAACTATTGATTTACCAGAAGGTTCTTGGATATCTGATTATTATTTGTATATAGGAAATAAAAAAGAAATGGGAATTTTGGCTGAGAAAAAATCTGCTTTGTGGGTTTTTTCAAATATCAAAAATGAAAACAAAGATCCAGGTATTCTGTATTATCTCAATGGAAATAAAGTGGCAGTTAAGGTTTTTCCTTTCGCTAAAAATGAAGTTAGAAAAATGGGAATTGAAATTTTACATAAAGAACCCTTCCCTTTTACAATTGATAGTAAAACTGTACAACTCGGTAATAATGAAATAGCTAATGATTTAGTATTCAGAGCAAATGACCCTGTGGTTTATTTATCAGTAAATCAAAAGAAATCTTTAAAACAAATTAAACGTAAACCTTACTTTCATTTTTTGGTAGATGTTTCTCTGAATAAAAAAAAGTTTTCAAATCAATTTAAGGATAGAATAAATAAATTATTGAAAAGTAATCCAATGTTAGCTAAAAGTTCACAAGTATCCTTTGTGGACACTTATGTTAATACAGTTTCGTTGCAAGATGACTGGAAAAAGACCTATATGAAGCAAGAATTTGAAGGAGGTTTTTACTTGGATCGAGCCATAAGGACAGTATTGTTTGAAAACTATAAAGCAGAAAAAAACACTTATCCTGTTTGCATTGTAGTTACAAATAACATGCAAGAAGCAATTTTTGATAAAGATTTTTCAGAGATGAAATTTACTTTTCCAGAGAGTGATTTCTTTTTTAATCTTAACGAAAATGCAGAACTCGAATCCCATTCTTTAGTCTCTAATCCAATGAAACAACTTAAAAATAACACTACATTTAGATTTGATCAAAAAGTTTTTGAGTATAAAGTAGGTAACCATACTTTTTATTTGCCACAAAATAATGAACCAAGTATTGTTTTGAAAAGAGCTGTTTTTGATATTCAGCCTAATGAAATTAAACCAAAAAATTGGCAATCAGGATTGTTATTACAAGGGAAGTGGTATTCTCAGATTTTGTACCCGGAAACATCTGATAAGGAATGGCTTAATTTGATAAAGTATAGTTTTATGTCAAAAATAATGACACCTGTTACTTCTTATTTGGTGGTTGAAAATGAAGCGCAAAAAAAGATTTTAAAGAAAAAACAACAACAAGTTTTAGCTAGTAATAAATCATTAGATCTTGCAGAGGAAGTCCAACAAATGAGTGAGCCAAATCTTTTGATTTTGATGGTTTTACTCGGGATAACTTTTTGGTTAAAAAAAGAAAGAGCACGATTATAGTTTAGATAAATTAAAATAGAATAGACAGAAAACCCAAGATGAATGCCTTGGGTTTTCTATTTAATAATCTCCTCTTTTCTTAAATCTAGGATCGTCTTTTTTGATGAACTCGGCTCTTCGTCTGGGAGCTTCTGTTTTGGGTAAACTGGCTTCTTCTGTTTTACTAGAAGGTTCGATTAGCGCGTTGAGTTCTTTGATTTCGGCATCGGTTAAATCTCTGTAGCGTCCCACTGGAACATCCAAAGAGATATTAATGATTCGGATACGCTTCAAAGCAGTGACATCATAGCCTAAATACTCACACATTCTACGTATTTGACGATTTAAGCCCTGTGTTAATATAATTTTGAAATTGTATTTACTGATTTGCTCTACTTTACACTTTCTAGTTACTGTATCTAAGATTGGAACACCATTGCCCATTCTTTCTATAAAACGATCCGTTATGGGTTTGTTTACAGTAACGGTATATTCTTTTTCGTGGTTGTTTCTTGCACGCAAAATTTTATTAACGATGTCTCCATCATTAGTCATGAAAATCAATCCTTCACTGGCTTTATCCAATCGACCAATCGGAAAAATACGTTTTGGATAATTGATGTAATCTACAATATTGTTACGGACTTCTAAGTTAGTAGTACACTCAATTCCAACGGGTTTGTTAAAAGCCAAATACACTAATTTTTCGTGTTTTTCAACAATTAATTTTCCGTCAATACGCACTTCGTCTTCGGGTGACACTTTAGTGCCCATTTCTGGAACTACGCCATTAATAGTTACGCGACCTTCTTCGATTAGTTTATCGGCTTCTCGACGAGAACAATATCCTGTTTCTCCAATGAATTTATTAAGCCGTTTTAGATTTTCTTCCATGGTGCAAAAATACAAAATTGAATAGCAGTTTGTGGTACTTATTGTGATACTTTATTTTGAAATGTTTTTTACAAAATACAAAAAAGTGTCTTTATTTGGCTTATTCAAATAAAAACTGACTTACTTTATGATACAAATCAGTATCATGCATACTATGTCCTAACCCTTTAGTTTCTACAAAAATTGCATTTCTCCAAGTGCGAGCAATTTTTTTAGCTTCAGTGATTTTTACTACTGTATCTTCGTTGTCGTGCGCTATAAAACCTTTAGTCTCAATTTTTTTTGCAAACAATTGACTCGAAAATTGATGAATATCCAATTTGAAATGATTCAAATAGTAGTTTTCAATATTTTTAGCAATGGTTGTGTTGAGTTGTAATAAAGAAACAAAATTCGATAGTATGATGTTGAAATCACTCGGCGAGCCTAGAATTACCATCTTTTCAATGGCCTCGTTTTGATACAAGGATTGATAATAGAGACACGTTTGTCCGCCAATCGAGTGTCCAATAAGATAGTTTGGCTTGAATTTTTGAACAGCAAGATGGATGAATTCAGCATATTGCGGAATACTAAATTCTTTTCCGCTTGATAAACCATGTGCTGGAGCATCCATGGCAACGATGGTACTGCCTGATTTTTTCAAGAAAGGGAGTAATTTTTCCCAGCGTGCGGCATTACTTTCCCAACCATGTATTAACAAAATAACGGTGTTATTTCCTTCCCATGTATAGGTTTGAAAAAAAGAATCACCTATAATTATTTGTTCAGTGGTTGCTTCTTGAAGTATTTTTGGAAGTTGAGTCAAAGTTAGTCTTCCTGATCTTGGTTCACTAAAAAGGCCATAAGCTATTTTAGTAGCTTTCTTGGGAAAAGCGAGACTCAAAAGATTTAAAGATAAACCAATAGATTTGATATAAAGAGAGCGAGCGGTTTTTTTCATATCAAAAAAGCCTCCTTAAAGGAGGCTTATCATAATTTATAATGTTGCGAACAATTGATCCATTTTTTCTCTTTCTTCTTCGGCAAGGACACTGTCGACTAATATTCTTCCAGAATGCTCATCGATAATGATTTTCTTTCTTGCTGCAATCTCTACCTGAGTTTGTGGTGGAATAGTGAAGAATGAACCTGCAGACGCTCCTCTTTCGATAGAAACTACTGCTAAACCGTTACGAACACTAGTTCTGATTCTTGTGTAAGCAGTCAATAATCGATCTTCAATTGTTGCTTGGAACTCAGCTGATTTTTGAGTTAAAAACTCTTCTTCTTTTTGAGTTTCCGCCATGATAGCTTCCAATTCTGACTTTTTGTGCTTTAAGTGAGATGATTTTGCTTCTAATTTTTCTCTAGAATTAGTAATCACTTCTTTCTTGTGCTCGATAGAAGCTTTCATTTCTTTGATTTGCTTTTCAGCCAATTGAATTTCTAATTCTTGAAACTCTACTTCTTTAGTCAAAGAGTTGAATTCTCTGTTGTTACGAACTGTTTCTTGTTGTTTGGTGTATTTTTTAATCGCTTCTTTGTGCTCATCGATGGCATTTTTCTTTACTTTGATCATGTCTTCGATAACCTCAAGATCAGTTTTTAATTTTTCGGTACGAGTGCTTAAACCTGCCACTTCGTCTTCTAAATCTTCCACCTCTAAAGGAAGCTCTCCTCTTACGTTTCTAATTTCGTCAATTCTTGAGTCAATAAGTTGTAAATCGTAGATTGCTCTTAACTTTTCTTCAACACTTAATTCTTTCGTAGTAGCCATA
>CAUPCW010000045.1:0-25148 GCA_963509895.1 uncultured Flavobacterium sp. | reverse complement strand
TGCAAAACGTTTAGCTGCTGCTGCTCAAGCTGAGGCTGACGCTATTGCTGCTGCAACTCCTGCTGAAGAAGTTGCTGAAGTTGAAGCTGAAGAAGCTCCAGCTGCAGAAGAGAATAACGAAACAACTGAGGCTTAATTTTAACTAGCGACAATGCGTAAAGAGGACTGTTTCTATTTAGGTAAAATCGCTAAAAAATTTAGTTTCAAAGGGGAAGTCCTAGCTTATCTAGACACGGACGAACCTGAGTTATACGAAAACTTGGAATCAGTGTTTGTTGATCACAACAAACACTTGGTTCCTTTTTTTATTGAAAGTAGTTCCCTCCACAAAAACGACTTTCTGCGCATCCGCTTTGAAGACATCACTACCGAAGAACAAGCCGATGCACTCCTTGGATGCGACCTTTATCTTCCCTTAAAAATGTTGCCAAAATTAAGCGGCAACAAATTTTATTTTCACGAAGTAATTGGTTTTGAAATTGAAGACCAACGCTTAGGCTATGTTGGCGAAATTCAATCTATCAACGATACTACTGCACAACCTTTATTTGAAGTACTAAAAGGCGACACCGAAATCTTAATTCCAATGATTGACCATTTCTTGGTAAAAGTAGACCGTGAAAATAAAAAAATCATCATGGATTTACCTGAGGGATTGATTGAAATGTACCTTTAAAGTTTAATTGGTTAATCGGTTAATCGATAAAATCAGAAATCAGCATTCGCCAATCTACAATCTAAAATCTTTATGTCAAAATTCCAATTCAAAAACTTTTTTGTTGAACAAGACCGTTGTGCTATGAAAATTGGCACCGATGGTGTTTTATTGGGCGCTTGGGCTCCTATTGCCAATCATCCTTTCAGCATTTTAGACATTGGCACTGGAACTGGCATCATCGCTTTGATGTTAGCACAAAGAAGCGCAGCACAGCAAATTGACGCTTTAGAAATTGACGAAGCAGCTTACGAACAAGCGACAGATAACTTCGAAAATTCACCTTGGAACGATCGTTTGTTCTGTTTTCATGCTGGTTTGGACGAATTTATAGAAGAACCCGAAGATGAATATGATTTGATTGTCTCCAATCCACCTTTCTATTCCGAAGATTACAAAACTGAAAACAAATCACGCGATTTAGCCCGATTTCAAGATGCTATGCCTTTTGAGCAAATACTTGAAGCGGCAGATTTATTACTTTCTGAAAACGGGATTTTTGCCGTCATTATTCCCTTCAAAGAAGAAGAAAATTTCATGGCTTTGGCGAACGAATTCGAATTGTATCCTTTGAAAATCACACGTGTCAAAGGAACACCTACTACAGAAATCAAACGTAGTTTATTGGCTTTTAGCAGAAATAAAATAACTGACTTGGCAATTAACGAATTGGTTATCGAAACCGCAAGACACGTCTATACTCCTGAATATATTGAATTAACTACCGATTTTTATTTGAAGATGTAAAAAGCAATTTCTATTTTTTATAAATAAAAATTGCTTTCTACAAACAGCCTATCAAAGTTACGAAACTACTTAGCTATGCAATATGTACTTCCGCTATCAACATCTCCTTGAGGAAAGTTTTTACAATAAAGCGTTCTTTTGAGAGTAAAGCAATCGCCATCAATACTTACAATTTCATTTACTATTCTATCTCCTACTTCTATTTGACTTTCAGCGATTTTCTTCGTACAAGTTACTTCATATTGGCAATCTGCTAACCATTTTACACTCCATTCCAACTTCAATACTCCATTATCAAAACTTTCTTGCTTTGTGCCGTTAATTACAAAAATCTTTTTTGGATAATCTGAATCTGCAGCCTTTACATTTTTTAACTTATTACAATCAAGAGATTGAGAATACCCAATTACGCCTAGTAAAAAAAATAGTGCTAATGTTAGTTGTTTTTTCATATTTGTAAAATTTGATTTATGCGAGAGAATCGTTTATTTGAATTTATATGCTACACAATATTAAAAAATTGTATTGTACTATACAACTCTTTTATCTTTGCAGCTAAATTAAAAACTTTAGCACAGAACAAAAAATCTATACTACTAAAAAACAACAAAATACAAGACATTAATTTCCTGAAAAAAAATTAACACATCTTATATAATTAAAGTTTTCACCAGATAATTTTATCATAAAGTATGCAGGTCTTGAAGATAAAACATGGAACTTATTTCGGCTTTATTAAGTCATTTCAAAGAATAACTCAGTTTAGCAAGGCAAAGCTGGTTTGAGTCTGCTACAAACCAGAACAAATTCGAAATTTAGGAGCAAAAACAACGCATTTCTAAAGAGCATTTGTTGAACTTATGAGTCGAACAAAGCATTTCGTTATTTTGTAAACCTTGAACTCTTACATTGTCACTATTTTAATTCGGAATTAAACCGTAATTTTATGTTGCCAACAGAAAGTGATATAAAATAAAAGCAATTATAAAATTATAACATTTTTAAGTAGTTTTGTTATATTTCTTTATGTAGATTTGTTGTCATAAAATTTTCGAACCATGAAACCAGACTTATTTCAATCTCCTGATTACTACAATCTTGACGATTTATTAACCGAAGAACACAAGTTAGTGCGAGACGCAGCAAGAGCTTGGGTAAAAAGAGAAGTATCCCCAATTATAGAAGACTATGCTCAAAAAGCAGAATTTCCAAAACAAATCATCAAAGGTTTGGGAGAAATTGGCGGTTTTGGCCCGTATATTCCTGTAGAATATGGTGGTGCAGGATTGGATCAAATATCCTACGGATTGATCATGCAAGAAATTGAACGTGGTGATTCTGGCGTACGTTCTACTTCATCAGTACAATCTTCTTTGGTAATGTATCCTATTTGGAAATACGGCAACGAAGAACAACGCATGAAATATTTACCCAAACTAGCTACTGGAGAATTCATGGGCTGTTTTGGATTGACGGAACCTGACCATGGTTCAAACCCTGGTGGGATGACCACCAACTTTAAAGATAAAGGCGATCATTATTTATTAAATGGTGCCAAAATGTGGATTTCTAACGCACCTTTTGCAGACATTGCTGTAGTTTGGGCGAAGAACGAAGAAGGACGAATTCACGGTTTAATCGTAGAACGCGGTATGGAAGGATTCACCACTCCTGAAACCCACAACAAATGGTCTTTAAGAGCTTCGGCTACTGGAGAATTGATTTTTGATAATGTAAAAGTTCCTAAAGAAAACTTGTTGCCGAACAAATCTGGATTAGGTGCACCTCTGGGTTGTCTTGATTCTGCTCGTTACGGAATTGCTTGGGGAGCCATTGGAGCTGCTATGGACTGTTACGATACTGCTTTGCGTTATGCAAAAGAAAGAATTCAATTTGACAAACCTATCGCAGGAACTCAATTGCAACAAAAAAAATTGGCCGAAATGATTACCGAAATCACCAAAGCACAATTGCTAACTTGGCGATTAGGTGTCTTGAGAAATGAAGGAAAAGCAACAACGGCTCAAATCTCTATGGCCAAAAGAAATAATGTAGACATGGCTATCAATATAGCCCGTGAAGCTAGACAAATTCTGGGCGGAATGGGAATTACTGGAGAGTATTCCATCATGCGCCATATGATGAATTTAGAATCGGTAATTACGTATGAAGGCACCCACGATATTCATTTATTAATTACAGGAATGGATATTACAGGAATTGCAGCTTTTAAATAAGATAAACAAGTATTAAAGTATTGATAAAATCAATTATAGAAGCTTCTTGGTAACAGGAAGCTTTTTTAATTTTACAAAAAAATCCCAATGAACATTCCCTACATCAATTCAAAGATCGCTACTCAAAAAGAAGAGCTTTTAAACCATAGTTTATATCACAAAGTACAAACGCTAGAAGATTTGCATTGTTTTTTAGAAACGCATGTATATGCCGTATGGGACTTTATGTCACTTTTGAAAGCTTTACAAACCAAACTAACCTGCACGACAACGCCATGGTTTGCTACTCCCAATCCAGAAACGCGCTATTTAATCAACGAAATTGTTTTGGCCGAAGAAACAGATCTTAGCATGGACGGAAGACACTTGAGCCATTTTGAAATGTACTTAGAAGCTATGGAAGCTTGCGGCGCAACAACCACCGGAATCAATACTTTCCTAGAAGAAGTACAATCCATCCAAAACATATTTGTTGCTATTAAAAAAAGTCAATTGCATCCAAAAATAAAGTCCTTTTTAGATTTTACCTTTCAAGTAATTGAACACGGAAAATCTCACGAAATCGCCGCTGCTTTTACTTTTGGCAGAGAAGATCTGATTCCAAGTATGTTTACTGAAATACTACAAAACTTTCAAAAAAACTTCCCCGAAACGGATTTAAAACAATTGATGTACTATTTCGAAAGACATATTGAGTTGGATGCTGACGAACACGGACCAATGGCCATGCAAATGATTACCGAACTTTGTGGAAATGACCAAAAAAAATGGGAAGAAGTTGAAGCAATATCCGTTCTTGCGTTAGAAAAAAGAATAGGACTTTGGGATGCGATAGAAGAACTATTGAGTTTGACAATGGAAACCGCTTAAAAACAAGCATGGGACACTTCTCAAAACATATAAAAACAGCATTACGACTTTTCATTTTGATGGTTGTGGTGCTTTTTTTCAACCAATGTTCAAGCGAAAACACAACTCTTGTTCCTAAACCTGAAATTACCCCAGCACCTCAACCTCAGCCACAACCCGTTAACAAAAAAGTATCTTACATAGCACTAGGAGACAGTTATACTATTGGACAAAGTGTATGTCTTACTTGTCGTTTCCCTGAACAATTAAAGAAAAAACTAGAATCCACTATTCCTGGTTTATCCGTTGACCTAAAAATCATTGCACAAACAGGCTGGACCACTTCTAATTTAATCTATGCGATTAAAGAACAGCAACCTACTACCGATTATAATTTGGTAACCTTACTTATTGGAGTCAATAACCAGTATCAAAATAGGGAATTTGGAATTTATGAAAGAGAGTTTCCTCAATTGGCACAAACTGCCATCACTTTAGCTAAAGGCAATAAGGACAATGTTATTGTGGTTTCGATTCCTGACTATGCTTACACACCATTCGGTCAACAATTTGGTACTCCTACCAAAATTTCAACAGAAATTGATCGCTATAATGCATTCGCTAAAAGTTATTGCGACGCCAATGGCATTACTTTTATCAACATCACCGACATTACGAGACAAGGATTGAAAGAAACTTATTTGGTAGCCACAGATGGACTTCATCCTTCGGAAAAAGCGTATTCCTTATTTGTTGATAGAATCGCTCCAAAAGCTAGCGTGATTGTTCAAAAAAATTGACAATAATAACCTATTCATTAAGAGTATCAAATCAAAAACTAAACAAAATCGACAACCTTATTTCGGTAAAACCGGAATAGTAATCCTAGAATTTGGAGTACTTAAAGTCTTTATAAATGCTAATAAATCGGCTATTTCTTCTTTAGTCAAGTTTAATTTTTTAAGAGCAGGATCTACTTTTGAAATCAAAGAATCTCTTGCCGTTCCCAAATACTTTTTCTGTACAGGAGAAGGATTTCCTAAATTATAGAACTCTACGACATCTAACAAGGAAGGAAAATGACCATGATGCATCCATGGGCTTGTATTGAGTACTTCACGCAATGTTGGTGTTCTAAATTTACCAATATCTTTCAGCTCTTTTGTGATAGCATAGCGACCAAAATCCTCATTTTTAGTTCCAAATAACGTTTGTCCGTCATTATGAAACTGGTTATCACTAAAATACGGAGTATTATGACAGTTGATGCATTGTGCTTTGGTTCTGAATAAATGCAAACCGTTTACCTGTTGATCAGTATAAACATCAGACTTACCGCTTACAAACTGGTCAAATTTGCTTTTGGGACTATTGACTGATCGTTCGAATGTGGCAATAGCATATTGAATTCTTTGTAGTGAAACTTTTTTATCCCCAAAAGCAGCTTCAAAAAGAGAATTATAACCTTTAATCTTAGCGATTGTATTTACGGCTAAAGTTACATCTTGGTTCATTTCTAATGGATCACTGATAGGAAACTGAGCTTGATCTTCAAGACTTTTAGCGCGTCCGTCCCAAAACAGCGAAGTCGCATAAGCCGAATTTAAAATTGTCATTGCATTTCTTTTACCTGTTTGACGATCGTGGCCAAAAGAACGTGTTAAATTATCCGTCCAACCTAATTCTGGATTATGACAAGAAGCACAAGCAATTTGCCCACTTTTAGATAACCTCGGATCAAAAAATAAAATCTTACCTAAACTTTCTTTTTCCTTGGAGTAAGGATTATAACTGGGATAAATAACATCCGGCAAAACACCAATATCTTTAAACTTGGATTTATCTATACTTTCATGCAATTCTGCTTCAGGCCATTTTGACGCATCTCCACTGGAATACATCTTGCGTAATTCCTGAATAGCAATATAATTAGGTTGATCCATACTTTTATAAGCCGTCATACACACGAGCAATAGCAAAAGAAAGATTGTTTTTTTCACTTTAATATTTTTTATTTTGATGGGGTTCAAATTTCATAATTTATAACAGCTCCAAGCCCGAAACCTAAAGCGTAACTTCTTTAGGGCATGAAATGCTTAAGGGCGCAGGTTTTGTGTAGATTCTATTGTTATACATTCTGTATTGTGTAGCAACCGTTCCTCCAAATAGTTTATCATTTGTTAACTTTAATTCAAATGAAATTTCAAACAAACCATTGCTTATTTCTTTATACGTTCCTTCTCCTGAAATAGCAATCTGATAAGTATTTGTAGCGCTCGATCCAATGGTAATATCCTGAGGAATTACCAGGACTGTTCCCTGAGTTTTGCTGTTTCCATTTGCTGGAAAAAACTCTAAAGCAGAGGTAATATTAAATCCAGGGGATATAGCAGCTGAATTGCTCTCGTTAGAAAACCATCTTTTTAAACCAAAAGAATTTACGGTATTTGTTCCGCTAGCGACATTAAATCCAATTTTGAAGGCGTCGTGATACACATCATCATTTGGATTGGCAGTTCCTTTATCGCTATACAAAATCGCGTTTTCATGATCTTTTGCAACAATAATTGGAAAAGTGAAGGCATTAAAAGTTTGCCAAGAACAGTTCCCATTATTATTGAACCAATGCTCACCATATGTTAAATAAAAGGCATTAGTTGGGTCAATGAACTTAGATGCAGGATATGCTTGGATATCTCTAGTTGATTTTATTGGTTTTACAACCGTCAAAGTAAGATTTCCTGTGGCGTTATAGTTTGGACTATTTACTAAAGTAATTTTTGATTCATAACGTGCATCTTTATTTTGAATATCTTTTAAAAGGGTTAAATGATAAGTAATTGAACTCCTATTATCACCAAAATCATCACGTGTTAGAGCATATTCAAAACCATTTTGAAATTTAAAGATGGAAGCTTTTTCTATCTCAGAAGGGAAGAAACCATTAGGAAAGTTTACTTTAAAATCTATAGTTTCGCCAGCTTCGCCCTTAACAACAAATTGATTAACAGGGAAAGTATAATTTGTTGTGATGGGCGCCAAATCGATTTTGAAAGTGTCATTTGGATATTCTGTATTGAGATTTCCAATATGAATTTCAGGATCTGAAATAGTTTCTAATTTCAAAGTTATGCTTTGGTTTGTTGTCCATCTCTTATTGAAAGACACAGCGATAGTATCTGTTAATTTCGATCCATTAAAGAGTAATTCATTTACTGGATTAACTGTGAAACTTTGGTTATCACCAATTGATGAAACTGCACTAAAACTGGCAGTTATTGTATTTTTTAAATTATATGCTGTTAATGCAACTGGCACTTTTAAAGTTTTGACAGAACTATTAACATAACTGGATTGAGGCACTAAACTTCCGTTTACCGTTGGGTATTCAACCGGTGTATTATCGCTTTTTACCAAGAAATGAAATCTTATATGAGGATCAACTTGAGTGCCTAATTTATAATCATCTTTAGAGCAGGAAGTAAATAATACTGCTGTAAATACTAGACATACTATCTTAATACGAATCATTTTGCTTTAGGTTAGGGTTTAGATTAATGTTGAAATTGGGTATTGGCAATACAAATTTTAAGGAAGGATAGGTCATATTGCAATTTGAGGAAATACAGCCGTCATTTCTGGAAACATTTTTATGATGACGCACTAAATCAAAAAACAAATGACCTTCAAAGCAAAGTTCTTTTCTTCTCTCTAAGAGGATATTCTCTTCAAGATTGGTTGTGCTAGTTAACAGAGAAGCATTGGAACGAGCTCTAATAATATTTATATCTGCCATGGCGGCCTCGGCTCTATTCGTCTTTAAAGCAGCTTCGGCGCGAATTAAATACATTTCACTAAGTCTGAAAGCTACATACCCCGCATTGTCTTGAAATTTTTTAGTGAAATTATAATTCACAGGAGTCAAAACACCATTTACCAAAGTCTGAAGTGATACACCTAAAAATAATTGTTTTCGTAAATCGTTGTTTTCGTATAGATTAACCAAATCATTTGAAGCCACATACTTTTGATAACTTGTAGATGTTGTATAGCCATAAACTTGTGACATGGATGAAGAAACAACTCCTTCTGCATCTGCTGGCACAGAAAATTCCAATAAAATTTCAGATACAGGGAGATTCGTTTGAGCCCATTGTGCAACATAATCACTTGTACTAGATAAAGACACGCCAGCATTTACAATTACATCATTTGCTGTTGCATAAGCATTATTCCAATCCCCTTTTTGAAGATAAACCCTGGCGAGCAACGCTTTTGTATTATTTCGATTAAATAAAGAATACACTTGCCCTGGGAGAAGTGACTTAGATGCATAACTGCCAATTGCAGTTTCTAAATCATTTATGATTAATGAATACGTTTCTGCTACAGTTTTTCTTGTAGGATATTGAATCCCTTCTTTAACAGATGCTGTAGCGTAAACGATTCCTAAATGTGACGCATCAGCCGTAAACTTATACTCTTGACTATACACTAAAGACAACAGAAAATGAGCATAAGCTCTAATGGATAAAGCTTCAGCAATAATTTGATTTTTCTCTGCATCTGTGGCATCTTTTAGAGCAGGAGTATATTCTAGAATTAAATTCGCCTGATTTATGATATCATAACTTCCATCATAAAATGTTTTAAAATTACTAGTTAGCCCCAAATCATCAAAAGCATACACCTCTTCAAGATTTGATGGAGGGGAAATTTGACCTCTATTACTTCCTGAAGAAGTTGGAGAAAATTTAATATTTCCTCCTTGTAAATCAGCATACACGGCAAAACGCTCTCCGCGTACATTAGCCTCTAACTCAGAATAAAGTCCAGTTAAAGCTTGTAAAACTCCTTTCTTATGCTGTAGAAGTTCATCTATAGAGGTTTGCGTTCCGGGCTCCTGCTCCAAGAAGTCACTGCAGCTTTGCAAGGAAAAAACAAGAAAAAAAATAAAAAAGTATTTTGAATATTTCATTAGGTATAAAATTTTATTTGTCATAGGTCACATTTACTATCGCCTTATTATTCATTGGTGTTTATATAGGTAAACTTCAAGTTTATAGCGATTTCTAAGTTTTAAAATTTAGCATTAACTCCCAGCGAGATCGTTCTAGCCTGAGGGTAAGCAAAACTGTATTCTCTTATTCCGTTCATTCCATTTGGACTCTTTTCTTTGTACCAATAGGCTACATTTGAAGCATCGGCAAAAACAGAAAGATGGTCCAAGAATGTGTTTTTAATTGGCACATTGTAACTCAAATTAATATTACTGATTCTGACATAAGTAGCATCATATACATATTTACTTAAATTAGACAACTGAGGTGAAGACGTAACTGCAGCCTGCGAAACGACATCTCCTGGATTTCTCCAGTAATCATAAGCATTTACCGAAAGATTCCTGTTAAATGTGTTAGAATATTTATCTACCAAAGCATCCGACACAAAAAACTCACCCCCAATTTGATAATCCCCTCTAATCGATAAAGTTAATTTATCGAAAAAGATGAAGTCATTATGAAAACCACCATAAGCATCTGCCTGTTTATCTCCAATTGGTTCCCAATCTGCAATAGTGTACAAATCACTGTATGTCTTGGCATCATATATTTTACCACTTTTTTCGACTAGATCTCTTCCCGTTGCAGGATCGACACCAACCCATTTAATTCCCCAAATAGTGCTGGTGCTATACCCGATTTTTTGTGCTAAAGCTAAATTCGCTAAAGAATAATCTTCTCCTAATCCCTTTAATTCAGTTACTTTATTGTCTACAGTCGCAATATTGAATACAGTTATCCATTTAAAAGCATTGTTTTTCACCCATTTGATCCTAGTTGTCAATTCAAAACCTTTATTATACATACTTGCAGCATTTAATTGTACAGAGCTGTAACCTGTTTCTGTAGGAATTTGTCTTGTTGTAATCAAATCACTTTTATTGTCATAATAGTATTCTAAAGTCAGCTCAATTCTGTTTAAAATAGTAAAATCAAAACCAGCATTGAACTTGGTATTTTTTTCCCAGCTCAAATTTCCATTTGGAGCAGCTCCTGTAGTTGCACCAATGCCTCCGTTATATTCGTTTTGAGAAACATTGTACAAACCTTTAGATCGGTAAGATCCAATTCTAGAATTTCCGGTAGTACCATAACTAGCTTTTAGTTTTAAGAAATCAATCCATGATGAAGCGTTCAAAAAGTCTTCGTTACTTACAATCCATGCTACCCCCAATCCTCCGTTATGCGCCACATCAGTATCGTCACCAAAAACAGAACTTTGGTCACGACGATAATTGCCTAGTAAATAATATCGTTTTTTATAGTTATAATTTAACTGTGAAAACAATGAAACTCTAGAATTATGGCTAATTTCACTTCTATAAGATTGTCCAGCCTTAGATTCATCAACATTTGGTGTAGCTACATTATCATCTCTTATCGCATCAGTAATTGGATTTATTACATTTGGATTTACAAATCCTACTCCAGAAGAAAACTCAAAATTGGTTTTATCTTCACTCAATTCAAAACCAATCACACCATCAATAGCATGATTTTCAGCAATGTTTTTATTAAACAATGCTTGTCCTTGCCAGTTCCATTTTGTGGCATTCCTTTCATTTAACAAACGTCGTCCCCAAGCTGGATATAGAATACCATTAAGAGTAAAAGATCCATTAAATTGTCCGCTTTCATTAGCCGAAGAGAAGTATCGATCTTGATCTTTATCACTAAAATCCATCCCAAAAAGAGTAGAAAATTTGATATCATCATTGAGTTTATAGGACACATTAAAACTTCCTAACAAACCAAATGTTTGCGTTTCATTTTTATTTTGCGCTATAGCAGCCAACGGATTCCCAGCAGTAGCTCCGCTCACGCCTAAATTTGCAAAAGAACCATCTGCATTGTAAGGAGAAAGTGTAGGAAGATAAGCAAAACTGTAAAAGATATTAGGCGCATCTTTCTGAACAAAACTAGGATTCAGCATTAAATTGACATCCCATTTACCTGAACCAAATCCAAGATTGATTCCAGCATTTAACTGTTTTAATTCATTGCCCATTTGAGGCTCGTCAATTTTTGTATAGCTAACATTTGTCCGATACGAAAATTTTGAAGATGATCCAGAAACATTAAAATTGTATTTATTATAAATCCCGGCTTTATTCAACAAATCAAACCAGTCAGTATTAACTCCGTTATGAATAACTGGGACATAATTTGTGGTGGTGTTCTTTAAATATTCGTTTCGTACTGCTGTGTACTGCTCACCGCTCAAATATTGAATTTGATTAATAGCAGAAGAAATTCCAAGCTGATTAGAGAAACCAAATTGTGTTTTGCCTTTTTTTCCTTTTTTTGTTGTAATTAAAATTACACCGTTTGCACCATCAGCACCATAAATTCCAACTGCTGCAGCATCTTTTAAAACTGAGATAGTTTCAATATTCTCGGGTGCAATTTTCATTAATGGATTAGCTAAATTTTCAGCATAAATTCCAGCTCCATCAAAATCACCACTATCTATCGCATATTCTTCGCTCATTACTACGCCATCAATAATAATAAGAGGCTGAGAAGATGTTCCTGTAATTGCCCCAGTTAATGAAGATAATGTCCCTTGCCCGCGAATATTAATCTTTACTGGACCGCCAACACCAGTTGTATTTTCAACCAAGACACCTGCAATTTGTCCAGAAATCATTTTGTCGAAACTTTCAGAAGCTTGTGCTATCGCAATATCTTTAGCTTCTAAAGTTGAAATACTTCCTACTATTTCCTCTTTCAATTTTGTAGTACCATAAGATGACGTAATCACTACTGGATTCAATTCATCTGTAGTCTCATGAAGATAAAAAACAATAGATTTTTTATTATCGGCTTTTTGAGACTGGGTTTCCATCCCTAAAAAACCTGCTTCAAGTACCAAATCTGGAATATTGTTTCCTTTTAATTGGTACACAAACTTTCCGTTAAAATCGGTTACTGCCCCCATTCCAGTTCCTTTTATACGGATTGAAGCCCCAGGAAGTGGAAGTTGGTCTTTGGCATTATAAACCATTCCACTGATTAGTCTTTGTGTTTCCTGCTCGTTGGTATCAGATATATCCGAAATTGAACTCGTTAATAAAACCTGCTTTTTCTGAATGTAAAACGAAATTTTTTTACCTTTTAATAATTGTGTTAAAGCCATTTCTAAAGTGGCATTTTTAACTTCTAATTCTGCCAATTGCTTAGCGTCTATTTTTCGAGTATTATAGATTATTTTAAAATCACTTTGCTCTTCAATAGCATTAATAATCAAACCTATTGGTTTGTTTTTAGCTTGTATCGTAATTAATTTATTCTGAGAAAATCCTTTAAAACCAAATATGAAAAGGGCTAAGAAAAACAGAATTTTTCTTAAAATAGGTTGTGTCGTAAATGTCATTTTGCTTATTTAACGAAGATTGGTAATTGTAATTGTTTTTTGTTGAATGGAATAATTAAAAGGCGTATCGCGTTGTAGCAAGTCTAAAATGTTTTCGACACTTGATTCGCTAATCCTAATGGTACCCGTAAAATTCTGTTTGGCTAAATCAGAATTTTCATTGATAATTTCTACATCGTAGGTCCGCTGAAGAATTTTAGCAATAATAGAAAATGGAGTGTCTTTAAAAGCAAGTTCACCTTTTGTCCACGCTGCGTATAATGTGGGATCGACTTCTTTTAAAACAAGTTTTTTAGAATTATTCTGCCATGTCACCATTTGATTGGGCTTTAACAAAACAGCATTAGAGGGATTAAGTGCCTCATACATTCGAATACTTCCTTCAATTAATGTACTATTAACGGTAGGGTTTTCGGGGTAGGCGCTCACATTAAATGTAGTACCAAGAACTTCAACCGCTGCCTGATTTGCATGAACGACAAATGGATGCTCTTTGTCTTTGGCTACTTCAAAAAATGCTTCACCAGAGAGGTAAACATTTCGATTTTCGCTAATCCCAAACTGCTCTGGATAACGAAAGGTAGTTCCTGAATTTAAACTCACAACAGTACCATCTGATAATTGAAGTTTAAAACGTTTTCCATAGGGAACCGAAAGTGTATTATAAACAACTTCTTCATTCTGAACTTTACCAAAGTAAACCATTTTGTCTGGAAATTTTTTAGCAACCAAATCGCCTTTATCATTTAATAAAATCGTCTGAGTTTTTCCAGAAAAAAATTCTAAACGGCCATCGCCTAATTCCAAAACAACTTCTTTTGAAGCTTTAGATTTAGTGTTAAATAAAAAAACAGTTGACCCTAATCCTAGAAGTACCAAAAATATTGCAGCATATTGAAAATACGTTCTGATCCTTTTTTTAGACATCAACTGAACTACAGGAACCGTTTCAATTGATACATCCGAAGAAAGAGTAGTCAAGACCCATAGTTTCTTTGCTGTTATAAATTGATTCTTATTTTCTTCTGAGGCATCAATCCAATCAAAAAGCTCCTGAACTTCTTGCTCTGAAGCCTCGTTAGAAAGGTATTTATTTATTATTTCCGATGACATATATGTGATTTAAACTTCTATCCATTTATTAGTACACCTTAAAATGAAAATACCCTATCTTTTATTTTTAATTATTATAAATAAAAACAAATAATCAAAGACAAATAATCAGACAATTTGGTTTTCAAAATCCTTAAAGCCTTAGTTATATGGGCTTCAACAGCTTTTAAGCTCACTCCCATTTCTTGAGCGATTTCGGCATTTTTTTTATTTTCAAACCTTTTTTTTATAAAAACTTCTCTGGTTTTGGGCGGCAAATTGCTAATAGATTCTTGAATTATACGTTCTAATTCAGTCAATTCTAAAGTATCTAACTGAAATGTATTTAGTATCTCAATATCTAATTCTCTCTGCTTCTCATTTAAAAAATTACTTTGAAATTTGTCTTTTACTTTTTTATGTCTAATGATATTGAGACATTTTGATTTAGTAAAAGTGTATAAAAAGGAAGGAATACCACCGACAGATTCAATACTCTCCCGCTTTTCCCATAAATAGACAAAGGCCTCTTGTGCTAAATTTTCAGCATCATTTGAATCATAAAGAAATTGAAGGCTAAAAGATTGTATTTTTAAAAAATACTTAGCGTAGAAATAAGAAAATGCCACCTCGTCTCCTTCTTTAAATGCAGTAAAGGTTTTGGATTCAAAGTGACTATTGCTATTCATTATATTTGACTCTGAGTGTAATTAAAGAAATTGGATAAAACCCTAGTGGTATTGGTTAAAATCCAAGTGCAAATATAATATTATTTATATTAATTCTAAATAAAAACAAATACTATTTAGGTCACTAATTACAGCGAATTACTTTTTTTGAAAACTTATAGCATTCGTAGGTTTGTGTAAAAAAACAAAACTTAAAGAAACACCAAACTTTAATTTGAAGTGTATAAGCATAAAAAAAATCCCGTAAAGGGATTTCTTAATTTTCTGGAGCCAATTCTAACTCAAGTCCTTCAAGACTTTCGGTAATTGGAATTTGGCAACCTAAACGGCTATTGGATTTTACATAAAAAGCTTCAGATAGCATGGCTTCTTCATCATCGCCCATAGGTGGCAAATCTACCTCATTGAGCACATAACATTGGCAAGAAGCACACATGGCCATTCCGCCACAAGTTCCTTCTACTGGTAACTCATAGGCTTTACACAATTCCATAATGTTCATTGCCATATCCGTAGGTGCTTGCAATTCGTGAACAACCCCTTCTCTATCTTTAATTTTTATTAAAACATCCATTAGTCTTTCCCTTTTTATTTGATCTCTAGATCTAAAATATATTCTTTATTATTTTTATTATTACTTATTCTTAAACGAACTACATCGGCTTGATTTATACTGTAAACAACAGAAACTTCTGGAGTATACACGCCATCAATGGTTTTGTAAACTAGTTTGCCTTCAAAAGTAGCATTAACTAAACCGTTTTTTTCGTTTTTTGTTTTAACCAATGTTGGCGAGGTTAATTCTGCAGAATTATAAGCCGTATTTTCTTCCAATTTGGCTTTATTATCACTGAGCTTGGTTAAAAATTCTGCGCCAGTAATTTTTAAATACCCTTGCCTATTTGAAAACACATTAACAGGCGTAGTAAAAAAAGCGTCTTGCCATTCTCCTTCCGACCCTACATAAGCTCTTTTTACATAAGCTTCTTGAATAAGTTCCTGTCCAAAGCTAGTACCAATCGACCATAGTAAAATAAATAAAAAGTATTGTTTTTTCATAATTGGTTAGGTTTAAAGTTAGTAATCCAAACACATTTTTTTCTGATGTAGACACAGAAAATAAAAATGAATAATTCGTATAATTCTTTACCAAAATAAGAAAAAAACAATACAAAAACCTAAATACGATAACAATTTTTCACTACAACGATTTATATATTGCAATATTGAAATTTTAAACAAATCAAAATTATAGATAATTTTATATCTTTTGCTATTCAAAGAACCCTCAAAAAATTGCCCTCGGATTGACGGACTTTCATTACATTACATTAACTACAGTCTCTATCTGTGGCGCAAATTTTTTGATTGTGGTTTCAACACCTGCACGTAAAGTCATTTGGTTAACACTGCAACTTGTGCAAGCTCCCTCGAGTCTCACCTTAACATGCTTTTCATCTTCAATCGAGATAAGCGTAATGTCGCCACCATCTGATTTAAGAAAAGGTCTAATCTCGTCTAAAGCCTTAATCACATTTTCCGTTAATTCTTCTGTTGTCATAATACTCTTCTTTTTATCAACACCAACAACAAAAAAATTCTGATGATAGTGTTGTACTTATTTATTTTTTTACAGCTGAACAACCCGCCATTGTTGTTATTTTTATGGCTTCGGTAGCTGGTAGATACTCATTTCTATTTACTGTTTCTTGCACCACGTTTCTAGTGATGTTTTCAAAAACAGTCCCTATGATAGAATCGGTTTGTAGAGCAGCTGGGCGTCCATAATCTCCCGCTTCACGAATAGATTGTACAATTGGCACTTCTCCTAGGAAAGGAACGTCTAAATCGGCAGCCAAATTACGAGCCCCCTCTTTACCAAAGATATAGTATTTATTCTCAGGAAGTTCTTCTGGCGTAAAATAAGCCATGTTTTCTATAATTCCCAAAACAGGAACATTGATCGCTTCAGACAGGAACATGGCAACTCCTTTTCTTGCATCAGCCAAAGCTACGGCTTGAGGCGTGCTCACCACGACTGCTCCTGTTACAGGTAGCGATTGCATAATAGACAAGTGAATATCACCTGTTCCTGGAGGTAAATCAATTAACATAAAATCCAATTCGCCCCAGTTCGCATCAAAAATCATTTGATTCAACGCTTTAGATGCCATCGGACCTCTCCAGATTACTGCTTGACTTGGAGAAGTAAAAAATCCAATCGAAAGCATTTTTACTTCATAACTTTCAATAGGTTTCATTTTTGATTTTCCATCAACTTCAATAGAAATTGGCTTTTCGTTTTCTACATCAAACATGATGGGCATAGAAGGACCATAAATATCAGCATCTAAAACTCCGACACTAAATCCCATTTTAGCTAAGGAAACTGCCAAGTTAGCTGTTACAGTAGATTTTCCTACACCTCCTTTTCCTGAGGCTACAGCAATAATATTTTTGATACCAGGAATAGCTTTCCCTTTAATTTCAGGTTTGTCTGGAACCTCAACTTTGCTATTGATTTTGATTTTAGCTTCGGCTGAAACTTTTTCCAGAATCGTTTTTTTAATATCGTCCTCTGCACGCTTTTTAATATGCATCGCAGGAGTATGCAATACTAAATCTACTACCACTTCATCACCAAAAGTAACTACGTTTGCGATAGCTCCGCTTTCCACCATATTTTTTCCTTCACCAGCAATAGAAATAGTTTCTAAAGCATTTAATATTTCTTTTCTATCTAATTTCATTTTTTATTATTTATCCAATGTCTAACTTTTAATAAGACTGATTCTGGATGGCAAAGATAATAGGAAAATCATGGAATCAATTAGGAATGAATTGAAAATATTGATAGAAAAATAGGCAAACCTATCTACTCCAAACAAATTAAAACAAAAGAGCAAAAAAAGAATCAAATAATGTCTTGAGCAAAAAAACTTACCGAAACTATATCTTAAAAATGAACCTCAGGCTCCCAAAAATGGGCTTCGAAATCTACGATTTGATTATCCATGACCTTCACTCCTTCGCCTTCTAATAATTGTTGCATTAAATTCGTTCCATCAAAGTGGAGTTTACCCGTTAGCAGTCCTTTGCGGTTGACCACGCGATGTGCAGGAACATCTTCTAAATGATGTGAAGCATTCATAGCCCATCCCACCATTCGGGCAGAACGTGCAGTTCCTAGAGCTTTGGCAATAGCGCCATAAGAAGTGACTTTGCCGTAAGGAATTTGTCTTACCACTGCATATACACGCTCAAAAAAATTGGTTTCTTCCATAGGGGATTAAAAAAAATGAAGTCCGTAATGCTTCATGATATTCCAAAAAGTGACTAGCGTTACTAGACCCGTAATGCTTCCTATAATTCGATTCATGTTTTGAATAAAAAAGTCTGCTTTGGATTCGATTTTATTAAAAAAAGCAACATACCCATAAAACACCAAAAAAGCGCCTGAAACTACTCCCAAAACAAAGATAAAAATAGAAAGCAAATCAAAAGTAAACAATTGATAAGACGCAAAAGTAATGCCTAGCAAAACATAATAGGGAATTGGAAAAAAGTTCAAGGCAGAAAGTAACATTCCCAAAAAGAATCGAGAACTTTTACTGTACTTTTTAATCTTTTCAGCTTTTCGTTTGGGCTTCTTTGCAATAAAAAGAAAATAAATAGTAAGAACGGCAAAAATCAAACAGCCAATTTCTCTTAATAATAATATAAGCGACGGACTTTTATCAATCACTCTAGCAAATAAAAGCGCTAAAAATGTTTGAAAAAAAATAATTATTACCGCTCCCAAAACAAACCATAAAGCCGTACGCTTTCCTTCTTTTAGGTTCACTTTTACTGCAGTCATATTAATCAACCCAGGTGGTGAAATACCCACAAAAGCGCTGATAAAACCCAGAAAAAAGAGACCTAGTACCTGCATATCATGATAGAAAAAAGCTAAACTTTTAAACGTTTAACTTATGATTTGATTTTAAAACGAATAAACGTAATGGCCTTATTTACAGCTAAATATTGTTTTTCATAGAAGGTTTGAAATGCCGTTACTTCTTCTGGGCTTCCTTCGTTGGTGTAGACATTATGATTAGCATACAATACTTCATGACCTTCGCCATGCAGCAACCCTAAGGTATAACCATGCATAAACTCTGAATCTGTTTTGAGGTTGACGATTCCTTCTTTTTTTAGAATTTTTTTATACAATTGTAAAAATTCGGAATTGGTCATACGATGTTTGGTACGCTTGTATTTGATTTGAGGATCTGGAAAAGTAATCCAAATTTCGTCTACTTCATTTTCGGCAAAAATGTGATTGATTAACTCAATTTGGGTTCTTACAAAAGCTACATTATGTAGTCCTGTTTCTACCGCAGTCTTGGCGCCTCTCCAAAAACGAGCCCCTTTGATGTCGATGCCAATAAAATTTTTATTAGGATATCGCTCGGCTAAACCCACCGAATATTCTCCTTTACCACAACCTAATTCAAGTACTAACGGATTGTCATTTTTGAAAAACTCTGCATTCCATTTCCCCTTTAAAGGAAACAACTCTCCTACAACTTCTTCTCTCGTTGGTTGAAACACATTATCAAATGTTTCGTTTTCTTTGAACCTTTTTAATTTATTTTTACTTCCCACGGTATTTTTTGCTATTTCGTGCAAAAATAAGCAATTAAATTCGAAGGCACGCTTTGCTTAACAAAAAAACAAGTTTATCCTTTGGTCGTCAATTTTTTCATAACCCCATCTTCTATAGGCGTTTTGATTTTTACTACTTCGTTTACATTTTCGTTTGGGATGGTCATAGAAAGTACATAGTGTTGAATCTTCCATTCGTTTCTAACTTTTACTAGTACTCCAGAACCTCTACAAATTTTCATTTGTGTGCTCAACAACTCATCAAACCAAGCCAATTTGCCCGTAGCATCCAAAAAAATATGACGCTCCATAGCGGTAAAATTCCAAGCTTTTCCTTTATCGAAATAAGGCTTTGCAAAAGCTTGAAAAGCAGTTTTATTCCAATTTTCTTTAGCATCTGTTCCAATAAAGATGGCATCGTTGGTCATTAACCCAAAATAAACATCAAATTGCGCTTGAGCCGCTGCTTTGTGCCAAGCATCGAGTGTCACAGCGATTTTTTGATTTTCTATGTTCTGAGATTGAGCTGGAGTTGAATAGATTCCCAATACCAAAAGGAGTCCAATAGCAAGTGTGGTTTTCATAAATAATGTCGTTCGTTAAATGAATGAATCACAAAAATAACTACTTTATATTAGCTTTGACTGTTTCAACACTTTGATTGCAAAAAAACAAGAGCAATTGGTTCTTTGTCGCCTTTTTTGATTTATTTTTGAAATGCAAAACAATCAAAATCAATCATGTTATGAAAACAATTCCAACTCTTTTACTTGCTTTACTAGTGTTTTCCTTGTCACAAAATTCATTTGCACAAGGTTTTGGTGTTCGCGCAGGAGTCAATTTATCAACGGCTAGCAACGGAAATTTTGGTAAAATAAAAAGCAACAACGGTTATTACCTTGGCGTTTACAAAGAAATGTCTATTGTTCCCAAATTACTTTTTATACAACCCGAAGTTCAGTTCTCTAAACAAGGTTTTACCACCAGTACTAGTGATTTTGACTTGAACTACATACAAGTGCCTGTTTTGGCAAAACTGTATTTGCTAAAAGTTGTTAGTTTTGAAACAGGTCCACAATTTGGATTCAAAGTAAGTGATAAAATTGACGGTCCTCAAAATCCAGATTTCAAAACTTTTGATAGCGCTTGGGCGTTTGGGATGTCGTTCAATTTGCCTTTCGGGCTAGCTATCAACGGACGATATATTGGTAGTTTTAAAGAAGTAATCAAAAACAGCGATACTAAAAATCAGGTCTTTCAATTGGGTGCTTCCTTAACTTTTTAAAACCTATTATTTTTTTAACTAAACCACTATAGACCGAAAGTCCATAGATTTAGTTTGACAGACTGAAAGTCTGCAAGGTTGAAATATAATTTAACCGCAGATTCACAAATTATTATAATTATTAATATGACTATCCGTAACTCATACCAACAGTCTAAATAATGACAATATACTTTGCGTCTCTGCGCCTTTGCGTGAAATTAGGCTCGCAAAGACGCGAAGACGCAAAGATCAGAAAGGATTATATTTGTGAAAAACATTCAACAACTAATTTATTCTGTGAAATGGTACTAGTCACGGATAGTCATAATTATTAATCTTTTAAAATCTGCGAATGTGCGGTTTGAAAATTTTTAGAAGCTAAAGCAAGATACACTGAAAGTGCATAATTTTAAACTCTATTTGAGACCAATAAAAAAGGGCAATGTTTAACGACATTGCCCTTTTATTTGGAACTAGCGCTAAGCTAAATATTTATTAGTATGCTTTTTGCTTTTCAAAAGTAGAGGTCAAGGTACGTTTGATTTTATCTAATGCCCCATGAAACGCTTTTTCGATGCTGCTAGCGTACTCGGTCACAGCAATTGGCTGATTGTTAGCCACACGAACTTCTATCAAACAACGTTTGTCATCTACTCCCGATTTATTACCGTTTTCATCACCAAAATGGACTTCTATTCGAGTAATCTTATCTTCAAAACGAGCCAATGATTTTTCTAATTCACCAGAAAAATAAGCTTCTACTCTCTCGTGTCCTTCGATGTTTTTGTCGGTGTTGATTTGTACTTTCATAGTGATACTATTTTTGAGTTATGTAGTAAATTTACACAATTCAGCATAAAATGCCACTCTTTTAGCAAAAGTTTAGGACATAAAAAACACCTACAATTACCTTTAAGTTTGAATTCTTCTTACGTTTTTTGTGCAGCAAAAATCCAACAACAGCTGCTTCACAAAGTAAGGATAGAATAACTCCAATTTTATTTACTATCCTCAAAAATTTAGCCATCTCACCAAGCGCTGCAATGATGCATGTTAAAAGTAAAGCCGCTGGCAGTTACTTTATTTTTGTTTTGATATACCAAAGTAATCATCGAGCCGTGATTGGTAATCATTAATTCTGAATCGCAATCAAAAGCCTCAGCTATTCTGCTAATTATAACTATGATCAGTTCTGTATTACTCCAAAAACCATCAGTATCGAACCGATTTCTAAGAGCTTTCGCCCAACCCGTATTTATTAGGCTTAATTAATAATTTCCATAAAAATGTATTATGCATTGTACTATAAACTTATCGCTTTTTCGAACTCAAAAATAACTGACAACAAGCTAATTAGCCAAACTTACTAACACAAACAATGGATTCGAATCATTATTCTTTTGATACACTCCAAAAAAAAAAGCGCTGCAAGAAGCAACGCTTTTTAGCATTCTATATGGACAAATGACTAGTTCACTACCTTAACTGGGAAAGTAACTGAAGCATCTGTAGCTCCACCAGCATTAGTGATGTCTCCTGTAGCCACACCTGTTGCGCTCTTAGCTGGTAGGTGTCTTAAAACTACGGTAATATTACCTGTAGTAGCTGTTGCTCCAGTTTTCAAAGTAAAAACCAAACCAATTGGTTTTCCGTTTTTATCAGTATCTCCATAAGTGCAAGTTCCAACAGCTGCTGGCGCTTGATAAAACAACTGGTGGTCATCCCCTTCTTCTTTTACCTCAGCCGTAATATCGTCAGCAGGTGTAACAGTTTCGTTTAAGAAAGTAGTCGCCCCGTCATAGGTAGTATTGATTTTTAAATCTCCTGAAGCGGTCACTACTGGTGCATTAGGGCCATCACCATCTAAATCTCTTGAGGTTAGCGTAATCACAGAGCTTCCTGCAGTAAGTGTTGTGGTAACTGTAGTGATTACTTCTTCTTCATTTACCACTTCTGGATCATCATTGTTACAAGATGAGAAAGTAAATACTGTAAGTAAGGCTAAAGCTAAAATTTTTGAATTTTTCATTGGGTTTAAATTAAGTTGTAATTAGTAATTAAATTTTATTTGAATTTGAAAATTGCGCCCTACTTCATCTGCGAAGAAGCGTTGGCGATTGAGATAATCCCTGTAATTTGTGTTGAATATATTTTGAACAGAAAACCCAAGTGTAGTCGTGGTTTTGTAAAACGTATTGAATTTCATTTCACTGTAAAAATGAAGCAAATGATACCCTGCTGGCGGCGTGCTAATATCCAACTCTCGAGGCACTAAATTACCATTTTCAATAACGGTGATTTCAAAATTATTATTAGGGTAGGATTGTTGCTGGGTCACAACCTCGCTCTTTAACTCTAGCAATAACTCATGCCATTCTTTTTTCTTGAATTCGATGGTATTGGTAAAATGAAAAGGAGGCATATCGATCAACGGTTCGTCATTGTCTAGATCATTCCCTTTGATGTAAGCCATAGTAAAACGATGTTGCCATTGCGAATTGATTGTCCAATTCGTTTGTACATCAACTCCACCCAAAAGCGCTTTGGTTTGTTGGTATTCCCAAACGGGAAAGGCACCACGAATAGTCGTTTCGGCACCAACAGGACGTAGAAACATATAGTTTTGTACCGCATGAATAAAGGGGTTGATTTCGAAAGAAAAAGTAGTCCAGACTTTTTGCAACGTCGTGGACAATTTTAACGATTGTTCTTTCTTTAGTGCTAAATCCCCTAATTCAATGATTCCTGTAGAGTGATGCAATCCATCACTGAAAAATTCCGATGGATTGGGATTTCGGGTCGCCAAACTAATATTGGTATACCAATCCCATTGCTTGTCAAACGTTTTTCTAAAACCAAGACTAGCCGATAAGTTATGGAAGGTGAAATTAGGATGCGCCAAAATTTGGTCGCCCACCTCTCTTACCACAAATTGTGGAAAAAGAACATCATAACCTCTTTCGGTCCATCTACTTTTGAAATAAAACTTTTTGGCATCTACTTTTGAAAAGTCATAGCGCAAACCACCATCTAAAACCAAACCGTCTGATAAAGAAACACTTGCAATTCCGTAAATTCCAGCGTCTAGCTTTTCATAATTGGGAATCAACGGACGAATACCCGTGGCAGGACTGGCAAAATTATTTTGGAAACCTGCATTTACTCCAGATTTCAAATGCCAATCGTGGTAGGTTTTCTTGAGATCTATATTCAAATTGTGTGAAGACAATGCCAAATCCAAAGCCGCTAGATTATTGAAGGAACCTCTTCTTACATCAAACTCCAATCGTTTATTGAATTGAAAAGAATATTGCGAAGAAAGAGAAGCCGTTTCATCAAAATAGTACTGATAATTCAACTTCGCCAAATGGTGTCGCACCTCTTGTTTTGGGTTGTCGATGTTATAAGTAAAATCTTTTATTACCGAAGGCTTTTGGTTATTGATTGAGTTATACAAATCATTAATACTTCCCGTGTGCGAAGCGCTCAAAATTCCAATAGTAGCGTTGTAGTAACTATAAAATCCTGACAGGAAATAGTGTTTCCCAGTATACTTTATATCACCCGTAAAATTTGATTCGCGGTTGCCTGTATTCGACAAAACATAATCGGGTGCTTCACGATCTCCCATATATTTGAAGGTGCCGAGTACGTTCCAACTCCAGCCTAGGTCATTCCCTTTGTGTACACTTGTAGTAACCGACCCACCTCTTCCGTTGGAAGCCAAATTGAGCATCGTTCTTCCAAACAAGGTGTCTTTACGGACTTGAATCGGTTCTAAAATCACCAAACCTCCCACAGCGTCGCCACCGTATTGCAAGCCTGAAGCGCCTTTAATCACCGTTATTTTTCCCGCAGCATTAATGTCAAAATTGGGAGCGTGTTCTGTTCCCCATTCTTGATCTTGCATACGGACGTTGTTATTAATGATTGGCACTCGGCTTCCGAACATTCCGTTTACAATAGGTTTAACCACGGTGCTTCCTGTCTTTAAACCTGAAACTCCAGCTACTTCTTGCAAAACATCCCCCAAGGACTGATTACTAAACTTCTCAATCGTGGCTGCTTTCACTTTTTGTTCCAGCACCGACTGATTAGGTGTTGTGTTTTTTTGTTTCACCAAAACTTCATACAAAGCCTCTGTATTTTGCTTCATAACAAAATTCAATTCCCTATCCGATGTCAACGTAATTACAGTGTCAATAGTTTGATAGCCCACATAGGACAACGACACCTTCAACGTACCAGAAGGCAAGTCTTTGATTTCGTAAAACCCATTTTTGTTGGTATTTACTGTTTTATTTCCAATGTGTACGTGACAACCTTCAAGGTTTTTTTTCGTTTCAGTAGTAATGGTACCGCTTAGTTTGTTTTGTGAAAAAACCAAAGCCGTAAACCAAAAGAACACGAAAACACTATAGCTTTTTGCTCGCATTTTGATATTCAAAAAAAATTAAAATAGG
>CAUPCW010000044.1:0-25306 GCA_963509895.1 uncultured Flavobacterium sp. | reverse complement strand
GTTACACGATCAATAAGTTTATCATCTTTAAACTCTGAAAATGAATCGATTAATGCTAAATTTTCCATGCGAATTCTTTAATTAAAATGTTACTGTAACAATTGCTTCTTTAATATCTGCGTAAGGCAACTGAAGTTCTTTTTGAACGGTTTCCTTTCCTTTTCCTACTTTTTTTGGCTCTCTTGCTTTCCATGACAAAATTATAAAAACATCGTTAGCTTCAACTAATTCTGCCTCAATAATTTCCATTCCTGTCTTAACAATTAATGTTCTCCCTACATTTTTTTTATATTGACGTATCAATTTTAGTGGGGAACCCACACCAACCGAAGCGACTTCGAGAGAAAAATCTTGTTCTTCACGGTCTAAATTATTCTCAATTGCTCGACTAATATCAATACAATCCTGAAGGGCAACTCCATCATCTCCATCTAGCGAAACTATTATCTTAAATGCATCAGTTATAGTTAAATCAATCAAAAAAACTGAAGTTCTTTCTAATAAAGCTTCCTCAACCAACACATTTACTTTTTCTTTAAATGTCATATTTTATAACTATTTTATAAAAAGAGGGGACATTAGTCCCCTCATTACTTAACTTTTAATAAATAACGGTGCAAATATAGTGTTTTTTTACAAATCATTTTATTTGAATACAGTAAAAAAAAATCTTATCTTTACTATAGCCTTTTAAATAAAGGATTTTCTTATAAAAAACCCAAACCTACTCATGAAACGGATTTTAGTCCCTACTGATTTTTCAATTTATGCTGAAAATGCATTAAAAGCAGCAGCTGAATTAGCCAAAAAACACAAAGCAGAAATTTTTCTACTTCACATGCTTGAGCTTCCTAACCAAATGAGTGATGCCATTTCGAACGGCAAAAGCATCCCAGAAGTTATGTATTTTATACAAAAAGCAAAAGAAACATTTGTTGAAATTTTTAACCGCCCTTACTTAGAAGGCATCGAGGTAACTGAATTTATTCAATTTGAAAAGGCTTTTGACGGAGTACTCAAATTTACCAAAAAAAACGATATAGATCTTATTGTTATGGGGTCACATGGAGCCTCTGGAGTTGAAGAAATTTTCATTGGATCTAATACTGAAAAAGTAGTACGCTTATCAGATGTTCCTGTTTTGGTTATCAAAAAAGACGAAGGTAAATTCGCTCCAAAAGAAATAGTTTTCGCCTCAGATTTCTCCAATGAAACCAAAGTTTCTTTCTTAAGAATGAAAGACTTAGCAAGCAAATTAAATGCAAAAATTAACTTAGTAACCATTTGCACCCCTAATAGCTTTAAAACAACCGACGCTGCTACCGCAACAATGGAAGCTTTTGCTCACGAATTTGAACTCAACAATTTTAGCATTACCATCTACAACGAATCCAACGTAGAAAAAGGTATTTTAAACTTTGCTAATAAAATCGATGCTGACTTAATCGGGCTTTGTACGCATGGAAGAACTGGCTTATCACATTTTTTTAATGGGAGCATTACAGAAGACTTAGTAAATCATTCACAAAAACCAGTTGTAACATTTAAGCTCTAACAACCTCTTTTTTATTTTGAAATTCAAGACATAAAAAAACCTCTCCATTGAGAAGGGCACTAAAAAAGTCTTCAATGAATAATTACAATAATTTAAGGAGTAGAAAATTTAGTTTTTTCTACTCCTTTTTTCTTATATTTAACTGTAATGATAAGGGTTTTAGATGTTAGTACAGCAACAATACAATTCAGCGAACATTCTAGGTTGTATGATTGAAGGTTTATAAATAAGCAAACACGACTTATAGTAACTTACGAGAAATAGAGCTTTGCTCACAAGCTCTACTGCGTACTTCAAAATCATAAATGCACTCATTATTTACCCAATGATTGCCCTATCTTAATCATGACTTTACATACTTATTAATAATATATTGTGTTATGGGTTTTAGGGTTTTTCCAGTAGTGGGATGTAATCCTGGTTGATTAAAAAATTCAATCTTACCATCAACTTTAGCATACCAAACGCTTGGTTGCCCATTTTCGAAATACGTTTTTAATGTCTTTGGATCCAATTTTTTTAAGCCCAATCTTTCTTTATTTATTGGTATTCTTGGGTCTAAAAAATTACTGCTTTCTGCGGAGCAATCCACTACTTCATAATGATTAGAACTCCATTGCATGCATTCTTTTTTAGGAAGCAAAATAACCACTGCTATTCCTACACTACACAACACAGCAACTTTAATCAATTCCTTTTTATAACGGTATAGTATTGATTTCCTTTTAAAAAATTTTAGCTCTTTACCTACTTCAGAAACTAAATAAGGTACCGCCTCTTCTTTATTGCCTTTACTGTTTTGTAAAGACTCCTCCTCAATTTTGATCTCCTTCCCTTTATTTGAAAAGTAACTATGAAAAGGTCTTGGATTAAAATCTACGAGAATGGCTGCCATATCAATTCTTGTAATATCATCTGAATTTTTTTCACCCAACAAAAAAGATCGTATAGGTCTAAATCTACTTATTTCACATTTCTCAATAGCTTTTCTCAAACCCTCTTTTTCTTTTACAGAGAAAAAGTTTTTCATTGTTATCTCATCTTTATTGGAAAGGGACTGATCAAAAAAAACTAAACACAAATTACGAAGTTGGGCAGGACTTGGACTCATAAGAATCCCCGTGATATCTTCTATTTTCTTCTTCTCATATTGAGTTCTAATAGCTCTTTTATAATCATCGAAAATAATTTTACTCATCTCATTACTGGAATTAATTAACATTTAATGGAAACTATTAGCATTACTGGAATTACTGGAATTCCATTGAAATCATTCAACACAAACCCCATTCCTTTGCTACAGAATTAGTTCTTGTTCTATTTCGCGATACGAACAAATGTACAAAACTAGTTCAAAAAAAAGTGGGGCTAAACAGTGGATTAGGATTATCCGGGAAGTATAAATTTTGATCAACTGTTTTAGCACACTTCACTTCCCAAAAGTATAATTCAAAGGGCTTTTAAGGAAACACTCCTTTGCCAAAAATCTTCGATTTCATAATCGAACAGCCCAACCTATGTCTAATTTTTAAAACCAATCCAATGAAAAGAATAGTAATCCTTTCGTGTTTTTTATTGTCCGCTATGGCGTTTGTTTCTTGTACCAATGATGAAATAGAACCGAGCACCCCTTCTGCCACCACTTCTGTCCTTGCTGATGATGGCGATACAGGTGGGAATTCAACGGGTCAAACCCCAACAACTCCTCCAAAAAAATAAAAGATGATCCTCCATTAAATGGAATTAATTTGATATTTTCGGGAAATGATACTTCAAAAAGTACATTTCCCGTTTTTTGTATCCTTACTGTTGTTAGGTTCTATTTTCTTTTCTTGTAATAGAAGTGAACTTTCCATAAACAAAGCAACCCCTGAAACAGCATACCATAAATACATTACCCTCGCAGAAGATTTTTATACAAAAGGCGTTTACGACAGTGCTTACTATTACTACAATCAAATTCGAACGCAAAGTAGTACCCAAACCGAAGGCGACAAAATCGTTTATGTTTTGCTCAAAATGGCAGCCATTCAACAAACGCAAGGCGATTATGTGGGTAGTGAGGCTACTGCTACCGAAGCCCTACCGTTTTTAAAAACACACATCGAATCCCAATACAAAGTGGCCATTTATAATACCTTGGGCATAAATTACCAACATCTTTTTGATTACGCCAATGCCATTCGGTACTATCAAAAAGCATGTAATATGGTAGATACACCCCTACAAAAAGCAGTCATTCAAAACAACATCGCTGTGGTGTATATGGAACAAAACCGCTATAAACAAGCCATTGTGCTATTAACCGGTCTTTCCCAATCCCATATCGCTTTGCAAAACCTGGAGCATCAAGCCAGAGTTTTGGACAATTTGGGCTTTTGTTATTTTAAAATCCAAGACTCCAGAAGTGGTACTTATTTAAAGAAAGCCTTAGCCATTCATCAACAATTACAATTTGATTATGGCTTGATTACCAGTTACAGTAATTTGGCAAAATACTATCAAAAGAGTCATCCCCAATTGGCTTTTACCTATGCCCAACAATCGTATGCTAAAGCCACTGCTCTCCAAAGTACCGAGGATCGTTTGTCGGCCCTAGCACTTTTGATGGAAGTAAGCACGCCCTCACAAATTCGCGACTACACTATACAATACCTGCAACTGAACGACAGTAGTAGTAGGGTGAAGCAAATCGCTAAAAATCAGTTTGCCAAAATCAAATACGATGCGACTCAAGAGCGCAATGAGAATTTACAATTAAAAGCGGCAAAAGCAGAAAATGACTTGGCCTTATCCCAACAAAAATTCAACAATTATTTACTATTTTCTATACTGTTGTTGGTGCTGATTTCGGCAGTGGTTTTGTATTCTTATCTAAAAAATAAAAGCAAGAGAGAACAACAAGCCGCTATCTATGAAAGCGAAACTCGGATTGCTAAAAAATTGCATGATGAGCTGGCCAATGATGTGTATCAAACCATTGCTTTTGCCGAAACCCAAGACTTACAAAATCCCATTCAAAAAGAAACCTTATTGGATAATTTGGATAAAATTTATACGAGAACACGCAATATATCCCGAGAAAATAGTGCCATCGGTACTGGCGATTCCTATGAAATGGCGCTAAAAGAAATGCTTTCGGGTTTTTCGTCTTCTCGAGTACAAGTCATTTTAAAAGACATCAGTACTATTCCTTGGGAAAAAATAGCGGAAGAGCAAAAAATTGCATTGTATCGGGTGTTGCAAGAACTCTTAGTCAACATGAAAAAGCACAGTCAAGGTTCCTTCGTGCTAGTACGATTTGAATTGAATACCAAAGCGCTCCTCGTTCATTATTCAGACAATGGTATCGGCATATCCAATCCTATCCCTTCAAAAAATGGACTTCAGAATGTGGAAAACCGTATTCAAGCTATTGGCGGAAGTATTATTTTTGACACTTCAAGCTCAAAAGGGCTTAAAATCAAACTAACGTTTCCTAAATAAACCAATTATGTTTCAAAAAGTGTTGATAGTAGATGATATTGATTTCAATGATGTAGCAGCAGTCAGTGTGCTAGAAGCTTTAGCTATCCCTCAAATAGACTTTACCAAGTACTGTGATGATGCGTTGCTCAAACTCAAAAGAGGCTATCTGGACCATGCGCCTTATGATTTATTGATTACCGATTTATCGTTCAAAGCCGACCATCGCACGAACCAACTCACCTCGGGTGAAGCCTTAATCGAAGCGGTAAAGGGATTGTTTCCCGAAATCAAAATCATTGCTTTTTCTATAGAAGACAAATCCTATCGCATCAAATCCTTGTTTGACCAATTGGGCATCAATGGTTTTGTTCTGAAAGGACGCAACACCATAATCGAGCTACGCAAAGCAGTTGAAGCCGTATCTAGTCATGACGCTCCCTACTTACCCACAGATTTGCAGTATATCTTTCAAGATAAATTGGTCAACGAAATCGATGATTATGACATCCAATTGCTGGACTATCTCTCGAAAGGCGTCTCTCAGGAGGCTATGGAATCCGTTTTGAAACAAGCCGGTATTACGCCAAACAGCAAAAGCACCATCGAAAAGCGCATCAGCAAACTCAAAATTTACTTCAAAGCGCTTAATACAACACACTTGGTGTCGATTACCAAAGATTTAGGCTTGATTTAAAAAAAGAGTTTCTCTTCCTTCCATAATTTCGGTCGTCAAAAAACATTCCTTTACGGTTTCCCGTAAGGAAGTGGTTGCGCAGCTCATTACTTTTGATTGCGTTCAAAAATAATTCTTTATGCCGCCTTCTTACCGCACCATAGCGTTAGTTTGTTACTTGCTATTTCCTTTTTCTATGGTTTATGCCAAAGGAAAAGTAGCGCAACCTTTCACAATCCAAATGGATGGAGATAGTGTATCCATCCCCGTATCAAAAATGGCGTATGGTTTCCGCTTCTATACCCAATTGCCAGTAACCAAAGCGTTTCAAACTCATAACCCTATATCGCTTAAAAGTAATGGCGCTCACAGAAAAAGAAAAGGTAAAGCGGTCTTGCCAATACTGTAATTATTTTTTTTTTGCAAAATGAGGGAAACCGTAAGGAATTGAATTTTGATAGCGGTAGGTTTGGTGAGTTATTAACCTGATACAAAACAACTATGGAATTACAAGTGGCACTAAAATCATTAGCAGACAAAATTAATTTGTTAAAAGATAAGATTGAAACTGAAGAATCGACTAAGCATGCTTTTGTACTGCCTTTTATCACACTTTTGGGATATGACACCTTTAATCCAACCGAAGTCATCCCTGAATTTACCGCTGATTTAGGGCTAAAAAAAGGCGAAAAAGTAGATTATGCCATTATTCAGAACGACGAACCCATTTTGATTATTGAATGTAAGAATTGGAAAGAAAACCTGAGTGTCCATAACTCCCAACTGTTTCGGTATTTCCATGTCTCGAAAACACGTTTTGCCTTGCTCACCAATGGTATTCACTATCAATTTTTTACCGATTTGGATGAAAAAAACAAAATGGATCAAAAACCCTTTTTTGAATTTGACATTTGCTCGTTGAAAGATGCTGCGGTCAATGAAATTGCCAAATTCCACAAATCCAGTTTTGATGTCAACAAAATTCTAGACAATGCCAGTTCTTTGAAATACATCAAAGAAATCCGAAAACAAATTGATGTGGAGATACAAAATCCATCACCTGAGTTTGTACGGTTGTTTGCTTCCAAACTATACAGCGGTCGCTTGACCGAAAAAGTAATGGACGAATTTACAGAACTGGTTCAAAAAGCTTACGGACAATTGATAGGCGAAAAAATCAACGAACGCCTTCATTTTGCCTTGAACAAAGAGGTCATTATTCAAGAAAAAGACCAAATAGAAGAAGTCGAAGAATCCAAAGTAATCACTAGTGAGGAAGAACTTGAAGGCTACCGCATTGTCGTGGCTATTCTCCGTCGCAAACTCCCCATCCATCGCATCGTATACCGCGACACCCAATCGTATTTTGGCATTCTCCTCGACGACAACAACCGCAAACCCTTGTGCCGCTTGCACCTCAATGGTGGCAAAAAATACCTTGGTCTTTTCAATGCTGACAAAAGCGAAATCCGCCAATCTATCCAAACTGTCGATGACATCTATTTGTTTGAAAAAGAGTTGCTGGAGACAGTGGGGTTGTATGAAGTTGAGAATAATTAAAAACATATTTTAAAAAAGGAATCTATGAAAAACAAAAAATGGGCAATAGGGATATTAATAATTTTCATCCTTTTTAATGCTACCTCATGTGCACCGAAAGATTATACATATAATGAATATGGTTTCTTCTCAGGAATAATCCATGGCTTAGTATTTTTCTTTTCTCTCATCGGTAAATTATTCGGTTTAAATGTTGGCCTTTATGCAGAGAATAATACTGGTTTTTTTACTGGTTAGGGTTTATAATTGGAATTGGAGGTTTAGGTGGTGGCGCATCTTCAAGACGATAATCAGAATAAACTAAAAACATTTTATGTAAATCAACACTTATTGAAAAACTATAAGTCAAACATGTTAGATTAAAAACAAAATAATTCTTAAAACAATATTAAACAAATTCAAAATGAAAAAATATTATACAATTATGTTGTTGTTAGTAACAACAATCATTTTCGCACAAGAAACAAAAAAAGAACTTGAAAAAGAAAAAACAAAAATAGATGTATTTTCATCAAAGACCGGAAGCATAATAAAGTTGACCGACTATAAACTATCGGGGATTAAGACTCTTTATGGTGGATCTTCTGAAACTAGAATAAGAAAAATTAATTCAGGTTCATTAGGCAGCTACTTTTTCCAGATAGAAAAGCAAGGAAAATACAATACGTCTACTGCTTCAATTGAATATTCAGATTTATTAGAAGTTATAAAGGCGCTTAACTCTTTGAAAACTGAAGTAGAAAAAGACCTTGCAACAAATCCAGAATATTTAGAAAATAAATTCACCACTGTAGATGGTTTTAAGATTGGCTATATGATAAACAAAGGAAAAACTACATGGTTTTTACAACTTGAAAAATATGGTTCAGATAATAACTTATTCATAGAAAAACTTGAAACAGTTGAGACAGCTTTTGAAGAAGCTAAAAATAAAATTGATGAGTTAAAAAATAAGTGATCATGCCTGCTTATAATACAGCAAAATAGTACTTTGAACCAATGGAAAAATCACATAAAGACTATTTAGAAAAGACATTTTTAGAAGAGTTAAATTATAAAATATGGTCTACAAAAGGCAGTAGGTTTACAGCAAATAAAAGATTGCTTCATATTTCAAAACTATCTAATGTGTGTAATAGTATCCTTTCTGTATATCTTATTGCAATTGGATTATTATCCGTTTACAATCTTTACAATGAGAAATTATACAATGAGAACCTAATTGCTTATTCCATAACATGCTTATCAATTTTATTATTGGTATTTGGTCAAATTGAAAATGCAAAAGATTACACATCTAAGGCTAAAGAGTTTCACAATTGTGGCTTAGAACTTTCGGAACTATATAATGAATTGAGAATTTTTAAAACACTAGATGAAGATCAATCAATTTTCAATAAAAAAAAATTTGCATCAAAAATTTCAAATGAATATCAGCAAATTTTAGAAAAATACCCCAATCACGAGCCAATTGATAATGAGTACTTCAAATCTAAAAATGCCAAATATCATGAACTCAACCGGATTGATGTTCTTAGTATAAAAATGGAATATTATATCAGGTGCTCTTTATTGTACCACCTACTTATTATTCTACCACTTTTAGCTGTTATTATATTATTAAACAAATAAACACTCAAACTATGAATCAAGAAATTATCAATGCAATAGAAAATCAGCTGGTTGTTGAGTTTTATTATGAAAATGAATTAAGAGTTGTAGAACCTCATTGTTATGGCATAACAACTGCGGGTAATGAAGGATTACGAGCATATCAAATAGATGGTTACTCCTCGTCTGGAAAATTAGGTTGGAAAATGTATAACCTAGAAAAAGCGGAAGATATTATAATTACAGAAGATTCTTTTGATAGACCAAGAGCTGACTATAGAAGAGGAGATAAAGGAATGGATAATATTTATACCGAATTGTAATAATAGAGAGATATAGAAATTCAACTGGAAAATCAGGTGTACATAGTTATGAAATTGGAAATGATTATATTAGAATCAAATTTTCTAGTACATTTAGAACTTACAGTTACAGTTATAGAAAAGCTGGAAGCTATCACGTTGAAAAAATGAAAACTTTAGCCAGAAGTGGCTCAGGACTGAATAGCTACATCAACAAAAACGTAAAAAATAAATTTGACTAATAGTAAAAATATATGAAACTACATACATTAAAAATATCAGGTTTTAAACGACTAAAAGAAGTTACTATTAATTTTGGAGACGCAACATTTTTGATTGGACAAAACAATTGTGGAAAGAGCTCAATTTTGAAAGCAATAGAAATTTTATTGTCGGCAAAAAAGCAACTAACAAATTTTGATTATCATTCTATTCTTGATGAGGAAACGGGAGAAACAATTGTTGATATCCAGACTATAGTCCTAGAAGCAGAGTTTAGGAATTTACCAGAAGAAGCTAGACAATGGAGAGGCTTTAAAGGTCGAATTTTTGAATATGCAATAGAAGAAGGAACTATAGATAGCGGTCTATCTGTAACTTACAGAAAGACTTATGAAATCGGAAGAGAGGTGATCATTGAATTTAAGTCTAAAACTCGTGTTATTGGAGAAAATTTTGCTGATTGTAAAACTATAAATGACTACATCGCAAAAGGGCTAAGTGAGGAATTATTTTCTAATTTAGGTATTGATAATGACAAACCAATAGGGCGAAGCAAAGGTATTTTAGAAAAACTTGAACAAATTGATGAAATTTGGGAAATTAAAGATGATGAAATTTGGTTTCAAAATCCTGGAGGGATTCCAGGAAATGTTCTAAAAATGCTTCCTAGATTTTTATTAATTCCTGTTGATCTATCTACTAATGAAATTCAAGGAAATGGAAATGGTGTTTTAGGAAAAACCCTGAGTGAATTATTTGAAACTGTCCGAGAAAACTCAGGCAACTTTAAAGAGGCACAAATTCATCTACAAAATCTAGCAAAGGAACTTGACCCAAATGATAGTGATTCAGAATTTGGTAAAATGATGACTGATTTGAATACGGTCTTAGAAAGTGTTTTCCCTGATTCTAAATTACATGCTACAACAAATTTAAGTGATCCTACAAATTTAAAACCAACTTTCAATGTTGAAATGTCAAGCAATATTAAAACAAGTATTGAATATCAAGGAACAGGAATGATTAGAGCAGCTGTTTTTGGAATGTTAAGATACAGGCAAAAATGGGTCAGCTTGAAAGAAGATGAACACTCAAGATCATTAATTATTTGTTTTGAAGAACCTGAGATTTACTTACATCCTAGTGCTGCTAATCAAATGAGAGAAGCTATTTATGATTTAAGCACTTCAAACTCTCAAATTGTTGCATCAACACATTCTCCATTCTTGATTGATATTTCTAAACAGCCTAAACAAGTTTTAAATAGATTATACATTTGCGGTAATCATGTAGATTGTAATTCATTTTCAGTTACTGAAAAATTTAAGCAACTTCAAGCTGATGAAAAGGACTATGTGAAAATGCTAATGAAAATTGATAATTATATTTCTCGAATATTTTTTACTAATAAAGTTATAATTATTGAAGGTGACACTGAAGATTTACTAATAAGAGAGTCATTAAAAAAACTTCCAAAACAAGATTATTTAAAAATTATTTCAAACTTTGAAATTGTCAAAGCAAGAGGTAAGGCAGCAATAATTGGTCTAGTAAAATATCTTACTTCTATGGGAATTCAACCTATTGTTGTTCATGACCGAGATGGAAATGTCCCTAATGCAGAAAAATATAATCAACCAATTAAAGATGCTTTGGGTGAAGGAGGTAAAATCATTATGATGCATGAAAATGTAGAAAATGAAATAGGTTATGAAGCAACATATGAAAAACCATTCAAAGCATTTATTCAAACAAAGGAATGGGGTGATAATTGGCAAGATATACCTCAAAATTGGAGGAAGAAATTAGAAGAAATTTTTGAAGATTTTATACCTAAATAATATTATCATTAGTATACGAATTAAGTAAAGCTAGTATTTACAAATAAAGAATTATGTCAACAATAAAAATCAACCAACAACTAAAACGCATTGAAATCAAAGAATTTGAAATTGAAAATCAAATCGTTTTCAATTACTTTGATAATCTATCTGCTACAGAACGAGACGAAAAGTTACTTCGTGCCATCTACATAGGTGTTTTGGCATTAATGGAAGATAGAATTTCTGCTTTTTTAGCTAAAACTAATAACGAGTTGGGAACAGAATTAGAAAGTCTGAAAATGATTTTCGAAATGAAGAAAGAGTTGTTTTATAAATCAACCATAAAAGGAACGCTAGCAGAAGACGAAATTGCCGATTTCTTAAACAACTATTTTTCAGAAAGACGATTAAAAGACAAGGCTTATTTAACTGGTAACACAGCAGGTAATCTTCCCAAAAATAAAACAGGTGACATCATTTGTGAGGTAAATGGTTCAACAGATTTAAAGATTGCAATAGAATGTAAGTTTGATAAAAGCATCCGTTTTGGAGAAATTGAAACCAAAGAAATCTTTACAAGAAAAACAGACACTGCTTGGAGTCAATTGATAGAAGCACAAGCCAATAGAGATTCAAAAGTGAGTATTATTGTTTTCGACATTTCATTGATTGATAATTCCATTTTAAAAAATTTTGATAATGTTGGTTACATTCCTAGCGTTGGTTTTGTATCCATAATTAACTCTCAAAAAGGAGATTATTCGAATTTGGCTATTGCCTACATGTTAGCTCGTGATATTGCTCTAAATACAAAAGAACTAGAAATTGACAAAGATGTTTTAGCTATGATTGTCAATAGAATAATAAAAGACATCAATGAGGTCTTAACTATAAAATCATTGGTTTTAGGTAATATTGAAAACAATAAAAACATTCTAAAGCAATTGGACAAATCGATGCTTTTGATGGAATTCAATCAAGAATATTTAAAGCGTTTTTTACGCCAAGGAACATTGACAAAAAAGGATCTTTTAGACTTTTATTCTGGAGAAGACATCAAAGACAAATTCAAATTAATTGAAAAAGAAATAAATGATATTTAAATTTCAAAACCCTTCCACTCAAACACCTTCTAAATGGTGTTTTTTTTTATTCATTTTACGGTTTCCCGTAAGGAACTAAAGAACAAGGCTTCTACTTTTGCAATAAAAAGACATGAGCCGACCATTCCTTCTTTTGTTGCTTTTCTTTGGGTGCATCCTTTCCTGCCAAAAAGAACCCAGCCAGCCTAAAGTCCAATCGTTGTATCAAGAGAAAATCACTCCAGAGGACGTCAAAACCCTTACGCCAGAGGAAGCGAAAACGTACCATCGGGACACGGTATATGAATACGAATACCGCACGGGTACTTCTGGGCATTATGAGTACCAATACCAAGTACGCGGGCTAAATGAGGCCAAAGATTCCATCAACGGCTTGATCAACATCAAAGGAAAATATGGCGCTGGAATTCTCATCGACAAAAACCAAGATACGCTAGCCGTAGAAGTAGAATGGATCGATTATGGCGTACTAAAAGGGAAAGACCAACAAGGACGCTATTATGAGTTGAAAGTCCATTAATTTTTATTCACACACAAAAAAATGAAATCAATTGTCATTCTATATTTTATAAGCGTATTCGCCAACTCCTTTATGACCAACCAGGTATACATCTGTGGTTCAAGTGGCGCCAAGAAATACCATCTTATAGCATCTTGCCGAGGTCTTGGTGCTTGTAAGGATGAAATTGTAAAAGTTAGTCTCAATAAAGCCGAAAATTTAGGTCTTTCTCTCTGTGGATGGGAAGACTAATGTTACTTTTGCAATTTCTTCCTTTGGAACCCAAATTCCAACAACTATGAACAAGACTTTCAGCCTGTTTTTTTTACTTCTATTTACTCCCTTTTATGCTCAAACACGGCTTTTGTCCTGGAACATAGAAAACTTAGGAAAATCAAAATCTGCACAAGAGATTGCATTCATGGCACAAACACTTAAGGACTTCGATATTGTAGTCCTCCAAGAAGTAGTCGCAGGCCTAGGTGGTGCGCAAGCGGTTGCCAAACTAGCAGATGAACTGAATCGCAAAGGAAGCAAATGGGATTATGTGGTTAGTGATCCCACGAGTAGCAGTGCTTATAAAACCGAGCGTTATGCGTTTCTTTGGAAAACTTCAAAAATTAAAAAGATAGGGCGCCCTTGGTTGGAGCAAAAGTTTCATTTAGCAATTGACCGTGAACCCTTTTATGCTACGTTCGAATACCAAAAGAAGCAATTCACCGTGGTGAACTTTCACGCCATTACAAAAAGCCAACAACCCGAGACCGAGATCAAATATTTCAAATTCCTGCCTGCTCAATATCCTACGCAGCATTTGATTTTTGTAGGCGACTTCAATTGCCCTCAATCGCACAGTGTTTTTAATCCGTTGCGGAAAATGGGCTATACGCCGCTCCTCATTAACCAAAAAACATCCTTGAAAAAGGAAGTCAAAAACAGACAAAGTTTAGCCTCAGAGTTTGATAACATTTGGTATTCCAGTCCTATTCAAAAGAAAAACGGAGGCGTCATTCATTTTTACCAAAGTTTCCCGTCCCTACAAGAAGCTCGAAAAATATCGGATCATATCCCAATTTGGATGGAATTAGACCTCGAATAATGAATTCAAATTCGAAAAAGGAGTTAAACTAAACAAAAACAGGACCAAACAAGCGATACCTAAAAGGACTCACTTAATCGCAGATTTGGAAAACACAAATTATAAAATTACGTAAATTGTATTCTTAAGAATATATTAACCCGTTGGGTGAAAGTCAAATAAAATAAAAAACTTAACCACACTTCGATGTCTCAGTGCAGGCTATAGCCATAGATTAATAGCAAATCAACATAAAAAAAAGAAATAGCACTATTTTTCACAATAGATAAGCTATGTGAATAGTAAAACGTCTATTTGTTTCTTTTAACCCAGATTCCGCATTAGAAATCTACTCCAATTAAATTACTTCACCATTTTTTATATTTTTTAGGGGAGTTCAGTGAATGAATTTCTTCTTCAAAACCAAGAACTTACTCCCATTTTCAAATTCAAAATACAAAAGTATTAGCTCATTGGTTTATATTTATAAAGGTATTCGCTGAACACTGTTTCCTTCTTAAAAAATAGTCCGTGAGCTCTTGCTTTTATTGAATAATTCAGTTTCGCTACGAAGTCTAATGCGGATTCTGGGTTTAATAAACTACACATTCTATGATTCTAGCCTGCACTGAGACATTGAAGTGGGGTAAAAAATAATTTCACCCAACGGGTGTATATCAATATACCGCTATGGATTGATTAATGCTCAAAAAAATGAATAATCAGGAAAGACACTTGAAAATAACTTGAAACGAATTCTAGACTTAAGTTTGCTTAATTTATTTTAAGCAACTTTAAAAAAAACATAAATCTCTAAAAAGGGAATTATTAGGGGATTGTAAGAATAAAAAAAGGCTTAAATCGTTGAATATATCGATTTAAGCCTTTAAGCTAGTTGGTCTACAAGGACTCGAACCTTGAAAGACTGCACCAAAAACAGTTGTGTTACCATTACACCATAGACCAGCAGTGCGTTTAAGCGAGTGCAAATTTAATACAAATTTTAAGTTGTACAAATTTTTAAGACGATTTTATTCAAAAAAAATGAAATTAATTTGAAAAACAAATACAGTAAAACCTAAAAGCACTAAGCATCAGAAGATTGCAGCAAACAAATACTTTTACAGAAAATAGTGTTAATGCTTGTCGCTTTACATAAAAAAACATTTTCTTTGTAATTGAAATCAAACGCTATAAAAATTCATGGATAAGACCTCTTTCAACTTTAATAAATGGAATACCATTTTAGGCTGGATTGCTTTTGGCATTGCTCTAATAACTTACTCCTTAACCGTAGAACCCACCATGAGTTTTTGGGATTGTGGAGAGTATATCGCTACTGCCGCAAAACTAGAAGTAGGTCATCCACCAGGCGCTCCACTATTTCAAATGATGGGTGCTTTCTTTGCTATGTTCGCTTCAAGCGACCAACACGTTGCTTTGATGGTGAATATGTTATCTGTGTTTTCTAGCGCTTTTACCATATTGTTTATGTTCTGGTCCAGTTCAATGATTTTGAAAAAAATAATTGCTCGTATTTCAGAAATCAATACTCACAATAATATAGTAATCTTAGGAAGTTCTTTTGTTGGCACTCTTGCTTATACTTTTTCTGATAGTTTTTGGTATAACGCAGTCGAAGCAGAGGTTTATGCTATGGCTTCCCTATTAATTGCTTTACTTTTTTGGTTAGGCTTGCGTTGGGAACAAGATATGGATAGCCCAAAAGGCAATAAATGGCTCTTAATTATTTCATTAGTTATAGGTTTATCCTTTGGCGTTCACTTTATGGCGTTACTTACCATTCCAGCTATTGGGTTTTTATATTACTTCAAACATTACGAAAAAGTAACCATTAAAAATTTCATTATCGCTAATGTTGTTGTAATATCTGTATTGCTATTCATTTTCAAATTACTTCTTCCTTTAACCATGGCCTTCTTTGGAAAAACAGAAGTGTTTATGGTTAATTCTCTTGGATTACCATTTGATTCTGGGACAATTTTTGTTGCTCTTTTATTTTGTTTATTCTTCTACTTCGGTTTAAAATATACTCGCCAAAAAGGATTGGTTTTTTACAACACCATAATTCTTTGTATCTTATTTATATTAATAGGCTTTTCAACTTGGATGATGTTACCTATTCGAGCCAATGCAAATGTGGTTATCAACGAAAACAAACCATCAGATGCAAGAGAGGTATTAGCCTACTACAACAGAGAGCAATATGGCGCAAGCCCTTTATTCTACGGATCACAATATACAGAAGCTTTTGCGGGTCTTGACCCAAATAACCCTTATTTAGACAAAGCTCCCAATTATGAAAGAGATTATAAAAGCGGGAAATATGTAATTGTAAACAACTTTAAAAATGCAGAACAAAATAGTGATGATAATCATAAAACTATTTTGCCACGTATGAGAAGTGCAGATCATATTGAGAACTACATCAATTTTACCAATCCACCGGCTTTTAGACTAAATCCCAACTATCCTTATGAAGAAGATTTGGTAAAATACGGCATTGATCCTAGTCAGCTAAGCGAAGAAGATTTAAATAAAGCAACGGCACAGGTTCGAAACGAAATAGAAAAAATTGTTGCAGAATTTAGAAGTGCTTACGCTCAGAAACAAATTGATAATAGTGGCTACATTAAATTCCTCAAAAGCTACGGCGATTACCTGATTGTAGACAAACCAACCACAGTAGACAATTTTACGTTTATGTTCGAGTATCAATTTGGCTACATGTATTGGAGATATTTAATGTGGAATTTCGTAGGAAGACAAAACGACATTCAAGGTAAATATGACAATCTTGATGGGAATTGGATTAGCGGTATTCCCTTTATGGACACCATTCATCTGGGATCACAAGATAACCTTCCTTCGGATGTATTAAATAACAAAGGAAGAAACGCTTACTATTTTTTACCCTTTATTCTTGGCTTAATAGGTTTGATGTATCATGCCAATAAAGACCTAAAAAGCTTTTACGTACTTTTAGTTTTATTCTTGTTTACAGGTTTTGCACTTAAAATTTATCTCAACGAACGCCCATTTGAACCAAGAGAAAGAGACTATGCATTAGTTGGATCTTTTTATGTTTTTGCCATTTGGATTGGATTTGGTGTTTACGCTCTTTATGAAAGTCTTCAAAAATATCTGGCTCCAAAAATAGCTGGACCAATTATTATTGTAGCAAGTTTATTGGCCGCACCGGTTTTAATGGCTTCTCAAAACTGGGATGATCATGACCGCTCGAACAAATATACCGCTGTTGCAATGGCAAAAGCCTATCTAAATTCGTGTGATAAAAACGCTATTTTGTTCACCATTGGAGACAATGACACATTCCCTTTATGGTACGCTCAAGAAATTGAAAAGGTGCGAACAGATATTCGAATTGTGAATACTAGTCTATTTATGACCGATTGGTATATCGATCAAATGAAGAGAAAAGCCTACGAATCTGAGCCGCTACCAATATCGTTTAATCATGAAGACTATGTAGGTGATAAATTAGATTATGTAGCTCATATCCCAAAAATCGAAAACAGATGGGACATCAAAGACATGATTACTTTCATCAAAAATCCAAAATCGATTGTAGAGATGGATAACGGTCAATCTATCCATTTTTATCCTACCAATAAAATCAGACTCGCAGTTGACAAAGAAGCTGTTATCAAAAACAAGGTAGTTGCTCCAAAACAATACGACTCTATAGTGCCATATATCGACATTGATATGAAAGGTCGTGCTTTATACAAAAACCGATTAATGATGCTAGATTTAATCGCTAACAACAATTGGAAAAGACCTATTTACTTTAGCGGAGGTGCCTATGATGACGAAGATTTTCTTTGGATGAAAAACTACCTTCAATTAGACGGAATGACCTATAAATTAGTTCCTATCAAAACTGAAATACCAAAAGATGCAAGCCCCTTAGAAATGGGAGGAATTGATAGTGATAAAATGTATGGAAATGTAATGAAATGGGACTGGGGAAATAGTGAAAGCCTTACCATATATCATGATCCCGAAACCAGAAAAAACAGTATAACCTATCGTTCTTACTTGTCAAGATTAATGAATCAATTGATTTTAGAAGGCAAAAAAGACAAAGCCAAAATCATTATTGAACTGGCTATGACTAAAATGCCGTTGGACAAATTTGGTTATTACTCATTAGTTGAGCCTTTTGCAAAAGGTTATTACGACATTAACGAAAAAGCAAAAGCTCAAGATTTATTGTCAAAATTAATTGTAAAGTATAAAGAAAATTTAAAATACTATAGCAGCCTACCACCTTCAGATCAATCCGACATTGCTATTGATATCATTACTGATATTGAACGCTATAGAAGTTTATTATTAGTAATGAAAGAAAGTGGTGATTTGGATTTTTACAACAAAAGCAAAGTGCAATTCAACACTTATGTCACTATTTTCGAGAGATTTGGAAGAGAAAAAGAGTAACATAAAAAACACCTTATAATAAATGTAGCATAACTAGTTTATGCTACATTTTTTTTATCTTTAAAATAGAAAAAAATCGAATATGTCATTCTATTGGATTAAAACAAATGCAATCATTAAGAGGTACTTCTCTAATTATATTTGGGATATCCCCAATAAAAACAATTGCATTTATCTAACTTTTGATGATGGACCAACACCAGAGGTAACAGAATGGGTACTAAAACTACTAAAGGAAGAAAATATTAAAGCTACGTTCTTTTGTATAGGCAAGAACATTCAGTCCCAACCAGAAGTTTTTAAACAACTAGTACATGAAGGACACGCTGTTGGCAATCACACCAACGACCATTATAACGGCTGGAAAAATAGTGATACAACTTACCTAGAAAACACCAAAAGCTGCGACGCCATTATTAAAACAACCATTGGAGAAAAACCCTATCTCTTTCGTCCTCCTTATGGTCGAATCAAAAGAGGACAAGCTAAAAAAATTAAGGAGCTAGGCTATAAAATAATTATGTGGGATGTACTTAGTGCTGATTTTGATAATCAAATAACACCAGAAAAATGCCTATATAATGTCACTTCGACTGTAAAAGCGGGTAGCATCATTGTTTTTCATGACAGCTTAAAAGCTTCAAAAAACCTAAAATATGCGCTTCCAAAAGCTATAGATTATTTAAAACAGAAAGGATTTATATTTGAAACCATCACGTGATGGTTTCAAATATAAATCCATAACATTATGTGAAATGAAAATTAAGTTTTTTTTTAGCCTCAAAACTATATTTGTTCTTGAACCAAACCTATAATGGTATTAGCATCTAGCTCTCCTGATTGCCTCCACATCATTACTCCTTCTTTGTAAATCATCAAAGTAGGCAATCCTTTGATTCGTAAAACTTCAGCTAATTCTTGATTTTTATCAACATCAATTCGAATTACCTTAGCCTTATCACCTAGGGCAGCAGCTACATCTTTAATAACTGGATGCATCGAAACTGAAGATTCGTTCCAATCTGTGTAAAAGTCAATTAACACCGGAACTTGAGCATTTATAAGTTCTCCAAATTTTGACATAAAACCAAAATATTTAATTTATAATACTTTTTATAGAGATATTATGTTGCAAATATAGCATTTTTAACTAATTATGCTCGATTTTCTCCTTTTTTTAGTTGAATAACCGTTATTTCTGGCATAATACCCACTCTACCTGGATAAGCATGAAAACCAAAGCCGCGATTTACATAAACATACCTTCCTAAATTTTCATAAAGTCCAGCCCATTGCTTATAAACGTATTGTGCTAAACTCCACTTAAAATATCCTGGAATTTCTATCCCAAACTGCATGCCATGTGTATGTCCTGAAAGCGTAAGATGAAAATGTTTGTCATCTTTTTTTACAACATGTTCCCAATGACTAGGATCATGACTCATTAGAATTTTAAAATCTTTTTTGGTTAAACCTGCAGCTGCTTTGTTCAAATCTCCAGCTTGCTTGAAGTTATGCCCCCAATTTTCAACCCCTACTAACGCTATTTTTTGTCCGTTTTTTTCAATAAACGTATGTTCGTTAAGCAAAAGAGTGAATCCTATTTGCGCATACAATTGCTTTATTGCTTCAAAATTCTCTGCTTTTTCTTCTTTTGTTTTCCAAGTAACATACTCACCATAATCATGATTCCCTAAGACCGCATATTTTCCGAATGCATGTTTATCTATTTTGTTGAAAGTTTCTAACCAAGGATGCATCTCATTGGCATGTGTATTTACAATATCACCCGTAAATAAAATCAAATCTGTTTTTTGTTCATTAATCAAATCAATAGCATAGCTGATTTTCTCAGGATTATCAAAGCTGCCACTGTGCACATCGGATATTTGAGTAATCGTAAATCCATCAAAGGCATCTGGTAAATCAGGAAAAAAAATAGCTTGTTTGATGACTTTAAAATTATACTTCCCTTCAAAAATTCCATATATCAAAGACAAAAAAGGAATTGCAGCTAGTCCTAATCCCATTTGACTAACAAACTTTCTCCTAGAAGGCAAAAAGGTAGCTTCATTATTATTATCTACAAAATGATTAATCACACCTATTAAAACTCGAAACACGTCTTCTCCTAACAAAATAAGTGTAATCAAAATCTTTGGCACATAAACTAACAACAGCAGTCCCATAATACGAAGACTAGATTGTGTTTGTCCTACTGAACGATCAAATTGAGTGAATCCGTAAACAATATATAGAAGTAAAGCAATGCTAAGTACAGCATATACCCATAAAAAAGTCTTGTTCTTAAGTATTGTTTTGAAAGCCTGAAAAGCATAAGTTTCGATAAGTGCTAAAACCAATAAAAAAACTAAAAAGCGAAAAATCATGTTTATTAAATTTAGTACAAATTAACAAAGAAAGTACGCGCTATAAATCGCCTTACCCAATTTTTAACTTATGTTTTAGAAAAAAAGAGGTAATGTTCCTTCATTAGTTACTTTCCTCAAAAAACAATCATTTTTTTTGAAGAGAAATAAGAGATTGAAGAATAGCAATGAACAAAATCAAATTGCTTTGTTTATTTTTACCCTTTCAAATTTTAGATTCAAAATACATGTCAACTCAAAAACGCCTTTTCCTTTTAGATGCCTACGCATTGATTTTTCGTGGCTACTATGCTTTTATCAAAAATCCTAGAATCAACTCCAAAGGAATGGATACCTCGGCCGTTATGGGATTCATGAACTCTTTGATGGATGTCATCCGAAGAGAAAAACCCGATCACTTGGCGGTAGCATTTGATAAAGGCGGCAGTGATTATCGGTATGAAATGTATCAAGAATACAAAGCCCACCGTGACGAAACACCCGAAGCAATAAAAATTGCAGTTCCTTATATTCAAGAATTGTTAAAAGCAATGCATATTCCAATCATTGAAAAAGCAGGTTTTGAGGCCGATGACCTTATTGGAACTTTAGCAAAACAAGCCGAGAAAGAAGGCTATCAAGTATTTATGGTTACACCTGATAAGGATTTTGCACAATTGGTATCAGAAAATATTTTTATGTACAAGCCTGCCCGAATGGGGAATGATATTGAAATATGGGGAATTCCAGAGGTTTTGGCCAAATTTGAAATTGAACGACCAGACCAAGTGATAGACTTTTTGGGCATGATGGGTGATGCTGCAGATAATATTCCGGGGCTACCAGGAGTTGGCGAAAAAACAGCTAAGAAATTTTTGGCCGAATATGGCACCTTAGAAAACTTGTTGGCCAATACCCATCAACTTAAAGGGGCGATGAAAGAAAAAATTGAAGCCAATAAAGAATTAGGAATTTTATCTAAAAAACTAGCCACTATCCTACTCGATTGCCCTGTTACTTTTGATGCACTGGATTATGAATTATCAAAACCTGATGTAGAAAAAACAGATGCTTTGTTTCAAGAATTGGAATTTCGTCAAATGAAAACACAATTCGACAAACTTTTTGGAACAGGAAAAGAATATGACGAAATAGATGGCAATGACAATGGAAACGAAACGAATTCAGTCGCTTCAAAAAAGACTGCGTCAAAAAAATCTGCTGAAAATCAAATGGATTTGTTTGGATTCTCTGATGATGAGAATAGCAACGAAAATGGTTTAAATAAGTTTTACCAAACACTCGAAGACACTCCACATTTTTACCAAATCATTCAAGGAGATTTTCCAGTAAAATTATTACTTCAAAATTTATTACAACAAACTTCTGTATGTTTTGATACTGAAACTACAGGAATCGATGCTTTGAATGCCGAACTAGTTGGCTTATCTTTTTCATGGGAAAAAGGCAAAGGATTTCACGTTCCTTTTCCTGAAAACCAAGAAGAAGCTCAAAAATTAATAGAAAAATTTAGCCCTTTTTTTGAAAATGAAACCATTGAGAAGATTGGTCAAAACATGAAATATGATTTGAAAATTTTATCCAATTATAACATTCAAGTCAAAGGAAAACTGTTTGATACCATGATTGCACATTATTTGATCAATCCAGATATGCGACACAACATGGATATTTTATCTGAAACCTATTTAAAATACAGTCCAAAATCAATCGAAACTTTAATTGGCAAAAAAGGAAAGAACCAATTATCAATGCGCCAAGTAGCATTAGAAGCTATTAAAGAATATGCTACCGAAGATGCTGATATCACTTTTCAATTGAAGGAGCATTTTCAGCCTATTTTAGAAAAAGTGGGAACCAAAAAGTTGTTCGATGACATCGAAATTCCTTTGGTACAAGTATTGGCCGACATGGAAAAAGAAGGGATTAACCTTGATGTTGATTTCCTAAAAAACATGTCGATTGATATGCAAAAAGAAATCGATACCTTCGAACAGCAGATTTATGAAACAGCGGGAGAGAAATTCAATTTGGCTTCCCCAAAACAATTAGGCGATATATTATTCGATAAGCTAAAAATTGGAGGAGCTAAACAAAAGAAAACCAAAACAGGACAATATGCTACTGGTGAAGAAGTTTTATCTTACTTAGCCAATGAACACCAAATTGTTCGTGATATACTCGAATGGCGTCAAATGGTAAAACTGCAAAGTACTTACATTGATGCCTTACCCAATCAGGTCGACAAAAAAACTGGACGAGTACATACCGATTATATGCAAACCGTGGCCGCAACTGGTCGTTTGAGTTCTAATAATCCTAATCTACAAAACATTCCTATTCGTACTGAAAGAGGACGTCAAATCAGAAAAGCATTCGTAGCACGTGATGAAAATTACACACTACTTTCTGCGGATTATTCTCAAATAGAATTGCGCATTATCGCCGCTTTATGTGGGGAAGAAAATATGATCAAAGCCTTTCAAAACAAAGAAGACATCCATAAAAGTACGGCTGCCAAAGTGTTTAATGTTCCTTTAGAAGAAGTAACCAAAGAACAGCGTAGCCATGCTAAAACGGTCAACTTCGGAATTATCTATGGTGTATCAGCTTTTGGATTAAGCAATCAAACCAATTTATCTAGAAAAGAAAGTGCTGATTTGATTGAGGCCTATTACAAAACCTATCCAAGATTAAAATCGTTCATACAAGAACAAGTTGATTTTGCCAGAGAAAACGGCTATATAGAAACCATTTCAGGCAGAAGACGTTATTTAAAAGACATCAATTCTGCCAATGCCATTGTACGTGGAGGAGCAGAACGAAATGCAGTCAATGCTCCTATTCAAGGTTCTGCAGCCGACATCATCAAAATTGCCATGATCAATATTCATAAAAAACTTACTGATGAAAATTGGCAATCCAAAATGCTTTTACAAGTTCATGACGAATTGGTATTTGATGTTCACCATGCTGAACTCGAAAAAATACAACCGATGATCAAACACGAAATGGAGAACGCCTTCAAAATGGCAGTCCCTTTGGATGTAGAAATCGGATTGGGAAAAAATTGGCTAGAGGCACATTAGAATAAAAAAAGGCTCGCAACAAAATGTTACGAGCCTTTTTTTTAGTTACTAAAAGTTTACTTTAAACGAGTAGATTCTCTTTCTTTCAATTTAGTTTTAATTACTTTAGTTTGATACGGCAAATGCTCTTCTTTAGATTCCAAGCGATCAATTAATAATTGAGCGGCTACTTCACCAATTTCAACACCATGCTGACTTACTGTGGTCAAACTTGGAGACAAACGTCTCGATGCTAAAATCCCATCTGCAAAACCAATAATAGCCAAATCTTCAGGAATACGTAATCCCTTTTTTAATCCAAATTTTAAAGCAGCAACCGAATCGTCTTCGGCTAAAGCAAAAACACCATCAATAGTATTATTGGCATAAATCGCTTCAACCTTTTCATTAAGCCCTTCACTAGAATCGGTTCTTAAGATAATATTCTCATTAATAGGCAAGTTATTATTTTTCAACGCTTGTAAATACCCTTCTATACGTAATTTACCAATACTCAAATTGTCAATAGTAGAAATAAGAGCGATATTTTTACACCCTGAATCAATTAAATACTGAGTAGAATCAAGAGCTGAATCAAAATCATCTACAATAACTTTATCACAATCCAATTCGTCTGTGGTTCTATCAAACAAAACTATTGGTGTTCCTTCACTTATAATTTCTTTAAAATGATTGTATTCATGTTGTTTTTGTGCTTCTTCAGAAATAGACAAAACAAAACCATCAATAGTTCCGTTGCTAAGCATCTCAAGGGTATGAGCTTCTTTTTCTAACGATTCGTTAGAAATACACATAATCACATTATACCCATTTTCGTCAGCCACTTTCTCTATTCCACTAAACACTTTAGCAAAAAAAGAATTCAAAATATTAGGGATAATAACGCCTATGGTTTTTGTTTTACGATTTTTAAGGTTCAAACCAATAACATTCGGTTTGTAATTTTTCAACTTCGCGTATTCTTTAATCTTTATTTTGGTTTGTTCGCTTATCTCTGGGCTATCATTAAGGGCTTTGGATACAGTAGAGACTGAAACATTCAGCTCTTTGGCAATTTGTTTTAGGGTAGCTTTTGCTTTCATATGATAGAAATGTAATTGGAAGTTTAAAGAAAAAACACAATTTTAAATTATATGCATTAAATGAGCGAAGTTAACGATTATTTTTGTTTTATATATATCGAAACTACCAGATTTTTCACAAAAAAAAGAAATTCAAGGGTTTATCTTTCAACAGGTAGGATAATAAAAATCAATACTACTAATTAGTCAAAAAAGAATATACAATTGATAATCAATACAGAAAGGAACAAAAAATAATCATTTGAGGTATTTGTATTTAAAATAATTAATTGTACTTTTGCAACCCCTTTATTGGGGATGGAATGTTTAATTAAAATATATTATTGTGAACGCATTAAGCTACAAGACAATCTCAACAACAAAAGC
>CAUPCW010000043.1:0-25332 GCA_963509895.1 uncultured Flavobacterium sp. | reverse complement strand
GTGTGTTTCATCTTAATTTTAGATTTTTAGATTTAAATACGCGCTCAAAACAAAAATCGGTGCTTTAAGCGTTATGCAAATATAATTGTTTTGTGTTTATTTTTTAGGAGCTATTTCCCGCTTTTCGTTACAATCTTGTTCCATAAATACTATTTTTCTTGACAAAAAAGGAGCTTCCGCTGGTCGCTCTTTTTTGTCAAGAAAAATTAGTCTTTATTTTCACAAGGATTTCCACTACAATCGGGGCTAGGGCAGTAGGGGAAACCACTCGTTTCTAGGTTTACAACCCTTGTAACAATTGATGACTTAGCGCATTCCCGCTAATCGTAATGATGTATAAATTTCCAAAAACAGTATCATCAATTGGCGCATACACCTTTTGATTGATGATTTTGTTAACCAAATCAGGCGTTGTATTGCTATGACCTACAATCAAAATAGCTTGACCTTTGTGCTCTTTTTTGAGTTGTTCAAGGTCAATAGTTTTTGGGTCATATTTTATAATCTCCAAATTTTTACTAGTAGCAGTTGGAGTAGCGGTTTGTACCGTTCTCAAAAAATCAGTACTGTACACTGCCTTTAGCGGAACTTGCGCTAGAATCGTTTTCCAATGTTCAGCGCGTTCCAAACCCGCTTTAGATAAATCAGGATTTTTAGAATTGTCTACTTTTTCGGCGTGGCGAATCAAGTAAATTGTCGTCGTTTGGCCAAAAGCACCAAGCGTTAAGAGCATAAAAGCGAAACCGTATAAAATCTTTTTCATATATGTAAATTTTATTTTTTATAAGTCATATATGGTATCGCCTTTTACTTATTGGTGTTTGTTAACAAAAAACCTATTCTTAATGGCGATTTCATAAACAGCTATTTATTTTCATTATTGGTGAGTAAGTCAATCTCTTCATCAGAATGTTCGATGATGTCAATCTTAGGCTCAATAAATTCTTGTTCATTGGCCAACGTTTTGTTCAAAGTTAACACTAAAGCTGGAAGCAACATCAAATTCGACAACATACCAAATAATAAAGTCAACGAAATCAATCCACCAAGTGCAATCGTACCTCCAAAACTAGACAGCATAAACACCGAAAATCCAAAAAACAACACAATCGAAGTATAAAACATACTCAATCCTGATTCGTTAAACGTAGCATACACTGATTTTTTGATTTTCCAGTTGTTCTTCTTCAATTCCTCGCGGTATTGCGATAAGAATCGGAGGGTGTCATCTACGGATAGTCCAAAGGCAATTCCAAACACCAAAATAGTCGAAGGTTTTAAAGGGATATCCAAAAAGCCCATTAAACCAGCCGTTAAGAATAAAGGCAATAAATTTGGAATAATTGCCACAACTATCATTTTGAACGAGCGAAACATAAATCCAATCAAAAGTGCCGTTAAGAAAAAGGCAAAAATCAGCGACGAAAGCAAGTTGTCAAGCAAGTAGCCCGTGCCTTTTTGAAATACCAAAGCCTTCCCAGTAATGATGACATTGTAGCGTTCTTTCGGAAATAATTTATCGGCTTTCTTTCTAATTTCTTCCTCGATTTTAGCAATTTGATCTCCGCTTTCGTCGCGCATAAACGTGGTGATTCGGGCGTATTGACCAGTGCTATCCACGTAGCTTTTCATTAAGTTTTCTTTGCTATTGGCGGTAGCATTTTTGGCATACGAAAGGATAAAAGCTTGTTCTTGCGACGTTGGTAATTCATAATAGTCAGGATTGCCATTATAATAAGCTTGTTTGGAATATTTCACCAAATTCACAATCGAAATAGGTTTCGATAATTCGGGGATTTCCTCAATCGCAGTTTCTAGTTCTTCCATACGTTTTAGAGTAGATAGTTTCATCACTCCTTTTTTACGTTTGGTGTCAATCATTATTTCTAGAGGCATCACACCATCAAATTCTTTTTCAAAGAAAACAATATCTTGAAAGAATGCTTCTTTTTTAGGCATATCTTCAATCAAACTTCCCGAAATGCGCATCTCATAAATACCGATAATGCTAAATACAAGTAACGCAATAGAAGCTACATAAATAGAAAAACGATTGGTTTTGATAGTTTTAAGAATCCAATCCATAAATTTTTTCACGGAACCTCTGTCCAAATGTTTGAGATGTCTTTCTTTAGGAGGATTCAAGTAACTGTGAAAAATTGGAATCAATATTAAACTCAAGAAAAACAAAGCCATAATATTGATGGAAGTTACCACACCAAATTCCAACAGTAAATTATTATTCGAAGCGACAAAAGTGGCAAAACCAATGGCTGTAGTTAAGTTGGTCATTAAGGTAGCCATTCCAATTTTGGTCGTAACTCTTTGTAGGGCTTTGGCTTTGTTGCGGTGAACTTTAAATTCCTGATGATACTTGTTGGTCAAGAAAATACAATTCGGAATCCCAATCACAATAATCAATGAAGGAACTAGAGCCGTCAAAATAGTAATTTCGTAATTGAATAGTCCCAAAAAACCAAACGACCACATTACGCCGATAATTACAATAACAATAGAAATTAAGGTAGCTTTGAAACTTCTAAAAAAGAAGAAAAACAATAAAGAAGTAATCAATAACGAGGCGCCAATAAAAATACTAATCTCGTCGGTAATGGTTTTGGCATTCAGCGTTCGAATGTAAGGCATCCCCGAAACGCGAAGGTCAATTTTGGTTTCTTTTTCAAAAGTGGTTATCGCAGGGATTAATTTTTCTAAAACAAAGGTTTTACGAGCCTTCGTATTCACAATTTTTTTATCCATATAAATCGCAGAGCGAACACTTCCAGACCGTTTGTTGAACAATAATCCTTCATAAAAAGGAAGATCATTGAACAACTCTTTTTTGATGGTTTGCAGGTATTTTGGATTGAGAGCTTTTGATTCGTCCACGAAAGGAACCAATTCGAATGTTTCTAAAGTTTCGTTTTTTTGCAATTTTTTCAAATCATTTAGCGAAACGACTAAGTCTACTTCGTGATTTTGTTTGATGGTATTCATCAATTTGCTCCAAGCAGCATAGGCTTTTGGCGTAAAAAAAGTAGAATCTTTAACACCAATGATAATCAAATTACCTTCTTCTCCAAATTTGCCCAAAAAGGCATTGTATTCTACATTCGCAATGTTGTCATCGGGCAACATATTTGCTTCGGTAAACGTAAAATGAATATTTTTCCATTGAAGCGCCAAGAAGACAGTAATCGCTGCAATGATAGAGAGCATTAAAATTCTATTTCTAAGGACAATACGGGCGATAAGTTCCCAAAATCCCAAACTAAACCATTTAATCATTTTCTGTAGTTAAAAAGCAGTAAAGGTAACGAAACCTCGATTAAAAAAGGTAGGAAATCCTTGGTTTGATGGCGGTTTTTTTAAAGATTTCGAAAAATCTTTAAATTTTGGTTAATATTCTTATTCCTGATATCATTGTTATATTTGATTTTCTCATCTTTGTTACATGAGCAACTCATTATAGCCTAAAATAAATAAATGAAGAATTACAAAAATACCCTGTTTTATCTTTCTGTTACTGGAGGTTTTTCCGCCTTAATGTATTGGATTATACAAAACGGGAAATTACTTGAAGGAACAGATGTCAAAAAAACAACCATAGGACCCAAAGATGCTTGGTTGGATTTTATTGCTTCTATGCAGCATAGTTTTCAAGAACCCTTAGCCATACTTTTGGCACAAATCATTACTATAATTATTGTAGCCAGAATTTTTGGCTGGATTTTCAAGAAAATAGGACAACCTTCTGTAATTGGTGAAATCATTGCAGGTATAGCGTTAGGCCCATCCTTGTTAGGAACTTATTTCCCAGAGTTTTCGGGAGTTTTGTTTCCTGCAGAATCTCTTGCAAATTTAAAATTCTTAAGCCAAATCGGATTGATACTTTTTATGTATGTAATTGGTATGGAGTTAGATTTGAAGGTGCTAAAAAACAAAGCTAATGATGCTGTTGTGATTAGCCATGCCAGCATCGTGATTCCGTTTACACTCGGAATTGGTTTGGCGTATTTTGTATATGACCAATTTGCTCCCGATGGAGTGAAATTTCTCTCTTTTAGTTTGTTTATGGGAATTGCAATGAGCATTACAGCATTTCCTGTTTTGGCTCGAATCGTACAAGAACGTGGCATTCATAAAACCAAATTGGGAGCCATCGTAATCACTTGTGCCGCCGCCGATGACATTACAGCTTGGTGTTTATTGGCTGCCGTAATCGCTATTGTAAAAGCAGGTTCTTTCGTGAGTTCTTTATATGTGATTTCTCTGGCGGTCGGGTTCGTGTTGATTATGCTTTTGATTGTCAAACCGTTCCTGAAACGAATTGGAGATTTGTATGGAAGTAAAGAAGCGATTAGTAAACCCGTTGTAGCAATATTTTTTGTTACCCTTATTATTGCATCTTATGCAACAGAAGTAATCGGAATACACGCGCTTTTTGGAGCTTTTATGACAGGTGTGATTATGCCAGATGTGGCTAAATTCAGAATTGTTTTTATTGAAAAAGTAGAAGATGTTTCTGTTATTTTACTTTTGCCTTTGTTCTTTGTATTCACAGGTTTACGAACCGAAATCGGTCTAATCAACGACCCCTATTTATGGCAAGTAACGGGTTTCATCATCTTGGTAGCTGTAGTAGGTAAGTTTTTTGGTAGCGCTTTTGCAGCCAAATTTGTAGGTCAAAACTGGAGAGATAGCTTAACCATCGGCGCATTGATGAACACGCGCGGCTTGATGGAATTAATCGTACTAAACATTGGTTTAGAATTGGGAGTGTTGACTCCAGCGGTGTTTACAATGATGGTGATTATGGCTTTGGTGACTACTTTTATGACGGGACCAGCCTTAAACTTAATCAATTTCATTTTCAAGACCAAAGACGATGTTGAGGTAGAAGAATTGGAGCAATCCAAAGTATATCGTGTTTTGATTTCTTTTGGTAACAACGAAAAAGGAAGGTCACTGTTGCGTTTGGCCAATGGTTTAGTCCGTAAACAAAAAGACGCTTCGGTAACGGCTATGCATTTATCTATTAGTAACGAAATGCACCCTTTTGCTTTAGAAGACAAAGAAACTAGTGCTTTTTTACCCATTCAAGAAGAATCTAAAATCTTAAAGCAAGAAGTAACTACGATTTTCAAAGCGACGGTCGACATCGAAACAGAAATCACCGATATCGCCAATCAAGGCGAATACGACCTATTACTAGTAGGATTGGGGAAATCTATTTTTGAAGGTACTTTGCTCGGAAAAGTAATTGGTTTTACCACTAGAATCATCAATCCAGAGCGATTAATGGATAAATTCACTGGAAAAGAAGGCTTGTTTGCCAATTCTCCTTTTGACGAAAGAACCCGTCAAATTTTGCTCAAAGCCAAAATGCCTGTGGGAATCCTAATCGACAAAGATTTACAAAAAGTAAACACCATTTTTATCCCTATCTTCAGTTCCGAGGATGCCTTCTTGATTGATTACGCACAAAAACTCATTCATAATAATAAGTCCAAAGTAGTAGTTTTGGATGTCAACGGACACATCAAATCGAATTTTGTAATCGGTAGCGCGATAAGTTCATTGGAGCATAAATTCCCAAACAACATCACATTGTATGGCGAAAAAATCATCAAAAAAGAATTCCTAGCCGAGCAAGATTTAATGATGATTAGCCTTGAAAGCTGGAAAGCATTGGTCGATTCCAGAAGCGTTTGGTTGAGCGGAGTTCCTTCGGTATTAATTATAAAACCATAGTATGAACTGGATTTTGTTACTAATTGCTGGCCTTTTCGAAATAGGATTTACCACTTGTTTAGGCAAAGCCAAAGAAACACAAGGCACCGAAGCCACCTACTGGTTTCTCGGGTTTTTGGCCTGTCTCACCATTAGTATGTCCTTAGTTTACAAAGTGACACAAACCCTCCCCATCGGAACCGCTTATGCCGTTTGGACAGGAATAGGCGCCGCAGGAACCGTTCTCGTCGGACTCTTAGTCTTCAAAGAACCCGCTACTTTTTGGCGTATTTTCTTCCTGCTTACCCTCATAGCCTCCATTATCGGACTAAAAATGGTTTCCGAACATTGAGTTATATTCGGGCGTGCCACCATAAAACAAAGAGAGCCATTCCACTAACTATTGAGTGGCTCTCTTTGTTTTATGCTGTCGGGCTCTACGCTATATCTCTAGGGGCGAACCCCGCCCCTAGAGGATGCCGCTTCTATCCCTCACGTAAAACTTGCAAACCTTACGTTTTTCCCTTTGCGAACCTTGCGTTTAAAACTAATAGCAAAATATAAGTCAGATGTGAGTTGTCAAAGCACCACTTTCTTGAAATCTGAGTTAGAATCCCAAATTCAAAATAAAGCTAATTTTCACCGCAATATTATCTTGAAATTTAGCTAATTGGTTCGGTCCATACCGGTAAAAACCACTTAGCCCAATGCCGTTATAAATTTGGTTCAACTCAATTCCCGATTCAAAATAGCCATCGCGTAAGGTTTTGTAGTTAATGCCAACGTGCTGTTCTGGTTTTTCCATATCGCCCCATCCCATTCGACTCACTACTACCAAGTTGGGCTTCACTTTTTTCAACAAATGAATGCGATTAAAACTATGCTTGAACTGAAAATAAGCAAACTTACTCGAGAAAAACTCATTAAAAAACATCGTTTCAAAACTGTTTTTACCCGCAAAAGTCACCCGCTGAATAATCGTTTCTTTATTCAAATTATTCGGCGAGGTATTGTACAAATGTGTCAAAGGCAAGTCACCAATAGTATAACCAGCTTCAAAGAGTAAACTGGTTTTTTGACCGTTCAAGTAATTCTTTTGATATTCGGTTCTAAAATCGATTTTGCTAAACTCAAAATCATTGTTGCCTACATTGGGTAACGATTTGGTAAATTGAAACGTAAATTTCGGATACCTTTTCTCGGTTTCAATTCTTCCCGTTGGCGTTTGCATATAATCACTAAACGGATTCCAACGCAACGAAACCATAGCCGTAGTCAAATTGTATTTCGTAAAAAGTTTCCCGTCTAGATTGTAGGCATAATTAAACTTTGGCTCCACAAAAGTGTTCGAGAGTTCCCAAATACTTTCCGTTTTTGGAATAAACTTGGTTTCCACACCCGTTTTCCACGTTTGATAATGGTAAAAAGTACTAATGTTGATGGGTCTTGGATCGTAAATTTTGAACGCTCTTCGGTCAACAGTCCAAGTGGTACTCGCTATTTCTCGCACATCATCCGTAAAAGAAATGCCCCACCAAGTATTCGAAAACTTATTGATTCGGGTGCCAATACCTAAACTGTACTTAAAAGTCCCGTCTTTTGTACCGTAAGCGCTATAGCCTTCAATTTTCCATTTTTTAGAAAAAGAATCATTGGTGATGCCGCCAACTCCTAATCGAAAACCTTCGTAGTTATTGAAACTCACAAACTTTCTTAAATCAAAGTCAATGACACTAATAGGCACATACCCATTGATGATTTTTCTACCAAACAGCAGTTTGCTTTCAATGCCATTTTTTATCGAAATACTGTCTACAGCCGTATAGGTTTTTTGACTGCGGAGATCTAATTTTTCTTTTCTGTATTCCTCCCAAAAGCGATCCGATTGATTGATGGCGTCTTCTTGAATTTCGATAGCAATCATCGGCTGTTTGACTTTGACAGCTTTGTTGTATTCTATATCAAAATTGTAGCTTTTGGAAATCAAATAACTAATATCGGTAGCTTCCTTTTTTCGCGGTTTGAATCCTTGTTCGATGTCACCATCAAACTGTATGGTTCCGCCAAGAATTTTAATGTCATCGTCGCTTTTTCCTTTTACAATTTGGAAGGTCTTGGCCGAGGGGAACCAAATTTTTCCCATAGGTAAATACGTAAATTCGTGAGTCCCGCTGATATCCAATACGCCTTTTATTCGCATAATGGCTTTAGCAATCGCATAGGAATTTGTGTCTATGTACAAAACGCCCTCTAGCCCTGCGGCATTTTTCTTCTTCTTGTTTTTGAAATAAATCATATAGGTAGTCCTGCCATCAATGGCTACCGAATCCAGTAGTTTGTAGTTGTAATGCGCTGGCGCGTCATCGGCTATGGGACTATTGTATTTGGTTTCAAACAACTCATATTTGGGTTCATAAATTGAAAAAGATTGCAAATTGAACGCGATGATTTCGTAAATCGGTTGCTTGAAGCCAGCCATTTTGGTTCCTAAAATGACTTCTTTTAAGTAGCTGTTTTGGTACTGAAAAAGCGATACTTTTTCCGTTTGAAACAAATGCTGCTTACTGATAATTTCTTTAAACTTGTAGTTAGATGAATCTACTTTTACAAGTTCTCTACCATACGTTTTGTCTACAAAAACCGAATCAATTTTTCCATTAATTGAGTCGGGATTGGCGGTAACTAGGAGTTTGTTATAGGATTTAAACGAAAAGCTATTGTTTTTTTGCTGCGGATTATTGACTGATTTGGCCGCTATAGCTTTTCGAATAATTTGCAAGGCCTGATTTTCTTTAGGAATCAACACTTCATTCAAATCATTGGACTTTTCTTGTAATGCCACCAAATAAAACGTTTTGTTGGGCGTAATGATTTCTTGGATGGGAGTATATCCCAAATAAGAAACCGTAAAATCCAAAATAGGATTGGGACTCAAGAGCTGGAATTTCCCATCCACATCCGAGATGGTTTGTACACCTGTGTTGCTCGTAATGCTCGCAAACGGCAAGGGTAGATTGGTTTTCACGTCTTTCACCAAACCATTCCATTGGAATTGCGCCTGCATTGAGAACGTAAAAAGTAGCAACAACCAACTCAATTGCTTCATAAGCGTGTATTTTGAACCCAAGCGATTATGTATTAGATTGACAAAAATAGCATAAAAAAACCGTCTCCAATAGATTCTGGAGACGGTTTAGTATATGTTTGTTGAGAAAGTTAGACTTTCATAATTTCGGCTTCCTTAACGGCTAGCAATTCATCGATTTTTTTGATGAAAGTGTTGGTTAAGTTTTGTACTTGCTCTTCGGCACTTTTGCAAATGTCTTCGGAGGTGCCGTCTTTTTCTAATTTTTTGATATCGGTATTGGCATCTTTACGAGCGTTACGAATTCCGATTTTGGCATCTTCGGCTTCGGCTTTGGCTTGTTTGGCCAATTCTCTACGACGATCTTCGGTCAAAGGTGGAACGCTAATGATGATCAAATCTCCATTGTTCATCGGATTGAAGCCTAAATTAGCGATCATGATTGCTTTTTCTATTGGGTGCAACATGCTTTTTTCAAAGGGTTGCAAAGTAATAGTTCTCGCATCGGGCACACTAATTTTTGATACTTGAGAAAGCGGCGATGCAGATCCATAATAATCTACAAAAACACTTCCAAGCATAGCAGGAGAAGCTTTTCCAGCGCGAATATTCAAAAATGATTTCTCTAAATGCGCAATAGAACCCTCCATGGATTCTTCTGTACTATCTAATATAAATTCAATTTCTTCAGTCATAATCTTATGTTTGTTGTTTGTTGTTTGTGGTTCGCAGTTAACTATAAACTACAAATCTTTAACTATAAACTTATATATTAACTACGGTTCCTATGTTTTCACCTTCACAGATTTTCAATAAATTACCATCTTTGTTCATGTCAAAAACTACAATTGGCAATTTATTTTCTTGACTTAATGTAAAAGCGGTTGTGTCCATTACATTGAGTCCTTTGCTTAGTACATCGTCAAATGAAATATAATCAAATTTGATGGCTCCTGCATTTTTTTCTGGATCGGAATCATAAACTCCGTCTACGCGTGTTCCTTTCAAAATCACATCAGCGTTTACTTCAATTCCACGCAAAACGGCTGCGGTATCTGTCGTAAAATAGGGATTTCCTGTTCCTGCTCCAAAAATCACGATACGCCCTTTTTCTAAGTGACGGTCTGCTCTTCTTTTGATATATGGTTCTGCAATAGATTCCATTTTTAAAGCAGTCATCAAACGGGTTTTCATACCGTTATCTTCTAGTGCTCCTTGCAATGCCATACCATTTATTACGGTGGCCAGCATTCCCATATAATCACCTTGAACGCGATCCATTCCTGAACTAGCGCCTGCAACACCTCTAAAAATGTTTCCTCCACCAATTACTATGGCAATTTCTACTCCTTTAGCATGAACTTTTTTAATTTCATTGGCGTATTCAGCTAGTCTTTTAGGGTCAATTCCGTAATTTAAATCACCCATTAAAGCTTCGCCACTTAATTTGAGAAGGATTCTTTTGTATTTCATGTGTCTGTTGAATTGTTTGGTGCAAATATAGCGATATTCTATTTTTTGTGAAATAGTGTACCTTAAATATATAAATTAAGTTTTTCGTAACTTTTTTTGGCCGATTCGTAGCCAATTTTAAAAATAGCATCCATTTTACTTTTACTAGTTTCAAAAGTGCTATAGGTTGACAATTCTTCGGGTTCTATGAGCCAATGACAGTGGTTGAATTTTATTAGACTTGAATTTGCAGTAAGTAAATCGAAGGCTCTACTGGTAACAGATTTTATGGAGGATAGGTCTTTCACATTAATTTTTTGCATGGGACTCACATAAACGCCAATTAAAAAGTCACATTTGTCTTGTAGTAGTTCTGTTGGAAAATGATTCAAAATGCCACCATCACTATACAATTCACCATTGATCTCGTAAGGAGAAATGACTCCTGGAAAAGCACTTGAAGCTAAAATGGCATCTATTGTTTTGGTATTGGCATCAAAAACAGTCAAATTCCCTTTGACCATATTGGTTGCGGTTATGTGAATAGGGATTTTCAAGTCGCCTAAAATGGAATCTTTGAAAATGTCTAAAAAATATTCTTTAAAGGATTCGGGATCTATTAAACCCGCTTTCGAAAAGGTAAAATGTTTCCAATGAAAGAAATAAATTGATTTGAAGAAAGCCAAAATTTCCTTTGGTGATTTTCCGCTTCCGTAAAGGGCTGCAACAATTGACCCAGCACTCGAACCCGATATACTTGTTGGAATGATGCTTTGCTCTTCTAAAAATTGCAAAACTCCCGCATGGGCAATCCCTTTGGAACCACCACCAGACAAAACTAAACCTGTTGATTGTGAGTTGCTCAACATGGAATGGTATGTTTTATTTTATTCATAAGTGATTTTTATCACCCTTTTAATGAGGCGATATGTTTAATTTTGCCTAAAAATAGTAATAAAATGAAGACATCAATCGCAAAAGCATTATTTCATAGTTATTCTTATCTCAATTATAGAAAAATAGTTTCTGATTTACTAAAAGAAGGAAAATCATCTGGCAAAGAGCAATCGGAAGATTTGACTCATTATAGTGCTCTTAATGAGACGAGAATGAATCGTTTGGATAAAACGATAAAAATTGATCCAGCAATTGCTGAACAACTAAAAGGATTGCAAAGCGAGTACACTTGGTTGGTTTTGTCAGAAGGATGGTGTGGAGATGCCGCTCAAATACTGCCAATTATAAATAAAATGGCGCTTGAAACGGAGAAGATTGATTTGAGAATTGTTTTTAGAGATGAAAATGAGGACCTCATGAATCATTTTTTAACCAATAACGGAAAAGCTATTCCTAAGTTAATTATAATTGATAAAGCTACTTCTGAGGTTATTGCTGATTGGGGACCTCGTCCAAAAGGCGCGACAGCATTAATTGCAAATTATAAAAAAGAACATGGTGTGGTTGATGAAACCGCTAAATCCGAACTTCAATTGTGGTATTTGCATGACAGAGGACTGAATACACAAGAGGAAATTATGAGATTAATTCTTGAAAGTGTAGAAAAGGCCCGTTATTAAAGGTAAGTTTCTTTATTTCAAATATTTAACAAATATTTTTAACTCCTAAATCTTTATTTATGAAACAAATGTTGTAAATTGTGACCAGCTAACCAAGTCTATTAATTTGATTTACTTTTTTATTGGTGTTTAAAATAGTGTCTCACAATTTAAAAAACATCGTTATGAAAAAGCTATTTGAAAAGTTTTATGATTTTTTTTCCTCAGTTTTATTTGGTGGAAAAACAACAATTCATTATTAACTTCGGTCTAGCCCCAGCCTGTTAAAACAAAAAGTATGATTTAAAAGTACTTTGATTTTTAAGAAAACACATTGCAAGTTCTAGAAAAAGAAATTGTCATGTGTTTTTTTTTATCCTAAACGTTCTTCGAAAACAGCAGGAGTCACCGCATTAGCCACGTTATAGTTGCCTATTTTAGTACGTCTCAAAACGGTTAGATGAGCGCCAGATTGCAGTGCCTTGCCAAAATCAAATGCTAAAGAGCGAATGTAGGTTCCTTTGCTGCAAACTACTCTAAAATCTATTTCAGGAAGCGCAATTCTGGTAATTTCAAATTCGTGTATGGTGGTTTTCCTACTGGCAATTTCAACGGTTTCACCTGCACGCGCATGTTCGTATAAGCGAACACCATCTTTTTTTATAGCAGAAAATATAGGTGGTTTTTGATCGATTTCGCCTAAAAATTGTTTTACAGTTTCGTGTATCAACGGCTCAGTGATGTGTGCGGTAGGGAAATGTTGATCAACTTCGGTTTCTAAATCGTAGGATGGAGTAGTGGCTCCAATATGAAAAGTGCCTGTATATTCTTTGGCTTGCCCTTGTAATTCCGCGATGCGCTTGGTGAATTTACCGGTACAAATTAATAATAAACCGGATGCCAATGGATCTAAAGTTCCCGCATGACCAATCTTGAATTTTTTTGGCAATCCTACTTTGTTAATCAATAAATACTTTAACTTATTTACCGCTTGAAAAGAAGTAAAATGCAAAGGTTTGTCAATCAGAAGGACTTGACCTTCTAAATAGTCTTCGGGTGTCATTAAATGATGGTCAGGGGATGAATAAAAAAATGGATGATAAGCAAGATAATACCGGCCATTATACGGTAGTAACCAAAAACTTTAAAGCCGTTTTTAGTCAAAAAACCAATGAAGGTTTTAATTGCCAATAAGGCCACTATAAAAGCCACGATATTGCCAATAATTAAATAATTGATTTGGTCATCGCTCAAAACAAATCCGTCTTTGTAATAGTCGTAACATTTTTTGACAGTAGCGCCCAACATCGTTGGTACGGCTAGGAAAAAGGAAAATTCTGCCGCAGAAGTACGGGATAATTTTTGAGACATTCCACCTACAATACTCGCTCCGCTTCTAGAAACTCCTGGAATCATGGCTAAGCATTGAAACAAACCAATTTTAAAGGCTTGTCCGTAGGTTATTTCTTTTTCGTTTTCGGTGGTCGTGTGATTGAACCACTGATCTACTTTTAATAAAATAAAACCACCGATTAGTAATGACACTGCTACAGTAACTGGATTTTCGAGCAATCCGTCTATGAAATCACTCAAAAGCAATCCCAAAACTACCGCAGGAATAAAAGCTACCAATAGCTTGAAATAAAAATCTAAGGATTGAAAAAACCTTTTGAAATACAAAACTACTACCGATAAAATCGCGCCTAATTGAATTACGATAGTAAACAATTTGGTAAAATCGTCGTGGGCAATTCCAAAAAAAGACGAAGCAATAATCATATGCCCAGTCGAAGAAACAGGCAAAAATTCAGTAATTCCTTCAATGATTGCAAGGATGATTGCTTGTAGTGTATTCATTTTTATGTTTGTAAAATGGAGAAAAGCTAGTTATTATGCACTAATAACTAATTACTGTTTTTTAGGATTTTTAAGAATAGCATAAATAGTGATGCCAAAGCCAATCAAAACGGTTGTTGGAGCCAAACGAATTCTTCTAAAGTCAAAAATAGCTTCACTAAAAACGGCAGGATCATCGCTTCCTCCACCAGACATTAAGATGAATCCAAGCGTAATCACGGCAATACCAATTAGCAAAACGATGTAGTTTGTTTTTTCAAAAAGGAATTCTTTTTTTATTTCGTTGTTTTTCATGTTTATTTCAACTTAATGAATTATCGAATTAGTTGTAACTGAATATTGAAATATTAATATAAATCGTCTGTTCTTAGGTTCAAGAAACGTTGTGTTGCAAAATAAGTGCTCAACCAAGTGATTAAAACACCAAGACCAAATACGCTCAAAAGAATCACAGCAATAATTAATTTGTCTTCTAAAATTCCTAAATCGGGGAAGTTCGTTTCAATATAAATTAGTAATGAAATCAAAGCCACAACAGCCAAACCAGCTCCAATCATTCCTAATTTTATGCTCTTAACAACAAATGGTTTGCGAATAAATGATTTGGTAGCACCCACCATTTGCATCGTTTTGATGATAAAACGATTGGAGTGGATGGATAAACGCAAGGAGCTGTTGATCAATAACACAGCAATTACCGTTAGAAAACCACTGATGATTAAAATCCACATACTCACTTTCTTGATGTTATCGTTTACTAGATTTACCAATTGTTTGTCATAAACAATATCAGAGATCATTGGGTTTTTACGAAAATGACTTTCAATTCTAGTAATACTATCTCGAACCACATAATCTGCTTTTAGATTGATATCGTAGGAATTTTGAAGTGGATTTTCGCCTAAGAAAGTAAGGAAATCTTCTCCAATGATATCTGTGTGTTCTTTGGCTGCTTTTTCTTTGGAAACGTATACAAATTGTTTCGGAAATTTAGCCGCTTTTAATTCTTTTTCAAAGGCCTGAAAAGTACTGTCAGTAGCTTCTTTTTTGAAGAAAACGGTCATCGCAATTTTTTCTCTAAAATCATCGGCTAATTTTTTAGAATTCACGATGAAAAGTCCCAGTGTTCCCAATAGGAATAACACTAAAAAAACACTCAATACTACCGAAAAATAAGAGGAAATTAACCTGCGTTTTTGAAATTTGTCGAAGTTAGAACTCATAGCATACTTTAAATTATGGCGTAAAAATAACAAACAAATTCTTTATTTGAAGTTAATAACGCCCAAACTTTCAACTTTCGTACAATAAATGTAAATTTGCGGCTTATTTTTAGTTTGTGGTTGATAGTTTTTAGTTTGTTGTTATAAACATAAAAAAGATGGATAAATCACCAGCCAAAAATCTTCACAGAACAATGACTTGAGTAGGCGAAAGCACCACTCCATTAAAAACAATATAAATTGAGGAATGACTTGAGCGAAAGTGAAAGCATGAGACCTTTAAAATACAATACAAATTAACGAATGAAATACAATCCGAACGAAATCGAAGCCAAATGGCAACAATATTGGGCTGACAACAAGACTTTTGCGGCGCAAAACAACTCAGGCAAACCAAAATATTATGTTTTGGACATGTTTCCTTATCCATCAGGAGCGGGATTACACGTTGGTCATCCTCTAGGGTACATCGCATCAGATGTGTATTCGCGTTTCAAAAGACATCAAGGTTTCAATGTGTTGCACCCAATGGGCTATGATAGTTTTGGATTACCTGCTGAACAATATGCGATACAAACGGGACAACGTCCTGAAGATACTACACGTGTAAATATTGATGGAGGGTTTGATAAAGAGGGAAATGCAATTGCGGGTTACCGAAAACAATTAGACAATATTGGTTTCTCTTTTGATTGGGATCGTGAAGTACGTACCTCGAACCCTGATTATTATAAGCATACACAATGGATTTTTATCCAATTGTTCAATTCTTGGTACAATAAAGACACCGATAAAGCCGAAGATATTTCGACTTTGACAACAATTTTCGAAAAAGAAGGGAATGCTACCGTAAATGCCGTTTGTGATGATAATAGTGCTCTTTTTTCAGCTAATGAATGGAACGTATTTTCATCCGATGAGCAACAAAAAATCTTATTGCAATACCGATTAACCTATTTAGCAGAAACTGAAGTAAACTGGTGTCCTGGTTTGGGAACGGTTTTGGCAAATGACGAGATTGTAAATGGTGTTTCAGAACGTGGTGGTTATCCAGTGATTCGCAAGAAAATGACACAATGGAGTATGCGAATTTCTGCCTATGCCGAGCGTTTGTTGCAAGGATTAAACGATATTGATTGGAGCGAAAGTATCAAAGAAAGTCAACGCAATTGGATTGGAAAATCGGTTGGAGCGATGGTAACTTTCAATGTGCAAAATCACGAAGCAAGTATTGACGTATTTACAACCAGACCTGATACTATTTTTGGAGTAACGTTTATGACCTTGGCTCCAGAACACGATTTGGTGGCTCAAATTACGACTCCTGAACAAAAAGAAGCGGTAGCAGCTTATATTGAAAAAACAGCGAAACGTTCCGAAAGAGAGCGTATGGCCGATGTGAAAACTATCTCGGGAGTGTTCACGGGCGCTTATGCGGAACATCCGTTTACGGCAGCACCCATTCCAGTTTGGATTAGCGATTATGTGTTGGCGGGATACGGAACTGGAGCAGTAATGGCGGTGCCTTGTGGAGACGAAAGAGATTATGCTTTTGCAAATTTCTTCAAAGGTCAAAACGGGATGCCAACTATCAAAAATATCTTTGACCAAGACATTTCAGCAGCGGCTTTTGGTGCCAAAGAAGGGTTTCAATTAATCGATTCTGATTTCTTGAACGGCTTAGGTTACAAAGAAGCAACTCATAAAGTCATTGCAGAACTTGAAGCAATAAGTCAAGGTAAAGGGAAAATCAATTACCGTTTGCGTGATGCGGTTTTCTCGCGTCAACGCTATTGGGGAGAACCTTTTCCTGTATATTATGTGAATGGTTTGCCACAAATGATTGATGCCAAACATTTACCAATCGTTTTACCAGAAGTAGAGAAATATTTACCAACCGAAGACGGATTGCCTCCTTTGGGGAATGCAGCAGTTTGGGCTTGGGATAGTGTTCAGTGTTCAGTGGTTAGTACTCAGTTGATAGACAATCAAACCATTTTTCCTTTAGAATTGAATACGATGCCAGGATGGGCAGGAAGTTCTTGGTATTGGATGCGTTATATGGATGCGCAAAACGAAACCGAATTTGCTTCTGCCGAGGCACTGAAATACTGGGAAAGCGTAGATTTATACATTGGCGGAAGCGAACACGCAACGGGTCACTTGTTGTATTCTCGTTTTTGGAACAAATTCTTAAAAGACAAAGGTTTTGCGCCAACCGAAGAACCCTTCAAGAAACTGATTAATCAGGGGATGATTTTGGGGACAAGTGCTTTTCTTTATAGAATTAATTATTCAGTGGATTCTGCATTGTATCCAGATGATATTACTTCTGCATTTAATGAATTTCAAGAAAAAATACCAAATTTATATAGCACTATTTTTATTTCTAGTAATAATCCTATTACTGATAATGATTATTTGGATAAAGTTTTAAAGAATGTAAGTTTCTACGATTCTATCCTTAATGATTGGATGGAAAAAGCAAAGCAACTTCTTGGTTTGGAAGAAGATAGAGTTTATTTAAAGCTTCAGCATTTGGATAAAATTCACGCTGATGTTTCTTTTGTGAATTCTTCTGATGAATTAGATGTTGAAAAATTCAAAAATTGGAGAGAATATTATACGGATGCAATATTTATTACAGATGAAAATGGCAAATTCATAGTAAGTCGCGAAGTTGAAAAAATGTCGAAATCGAAATACAATGTAGTGACTCCTGATGATATTTGTGCAGAATACGGAGCAGATACGTTGCGTTTGTATGAAATGTTTTTAGGCCCATTAGAGCAAGCCAAACCTTGGAATACTGCTGGAATTTCTGGAGTTTTTGGTTTCTTGAAAAAATTATGGCGTTTGTATCACAGTGGGCCAAACGATTCGTTTTATGTTTCTGATTCCCCTCTTTTGGAGGGGTCAGGGGAGGCTTTAAAGTCATTGCACAAAACCATCAAAAAAGTGGCAGAAGACATTGAAGGATTCTCTTTCAATACTTCGGTTTCACAATTTATGATTTGTGTGAATGAATTGTCTACACAAAACTGTCATTCTCGTGCTATTTTAGAACCGTTGGCAGTTGTGATTTCGCCTTATGCGCCTCATATCGCTGAGGAATTATGGTCGTTGTTAGGACACGAAGGGTCTATTGCAACGGTTCCGTTTCCAGTTTTTGACGCGCAACATTTGGTTGAAAGCGAGAAAGAATATCCAGTTTCTTTCAACGGAAAAATGCGTTTCACCATCAAATTGCCTTTGGATTTAACGAAGGAACAAATTGAAGAAATCGTAATGCAAGACGAAAGAACCCAAAAACAATTAGACGGCAGATCGCCAAATAAAGTGATTATTGTGCCAGGGAAAATCATCAACTTGGTAGGGTAAATTATTAAATTCTAACTTTAAAAAATCCAAATTTCAATTTCACGATTGGAGTTTGGATTTTTTTTATGGAATATTTAACTCGTGTCAAAATGGCATTTTTGGAGTTTGGTTCGTAAATTGTTGTCAACAAATGAGATAAAAAAATTAAACTAAAAAAACAAAAATATGGGAAGTGGTTATTTAATTTTGGCTGGAGCCATTATGCTTTTCAGCTGGTTAGTAAGTTCAAGATTGAAGAGTAAATTTGCGCACTATTCTAAATTGCAATTGCAAAATGGTATGTCGGGTGCGGAAATTGCTCAAAAAATGCTCGCAGATAATGGAATTTATGATGTTCGTGTCATTTCGACTCCAGGACAATTAACGGATCATTATAATCCGGTAGATAAAACAGTGAATTTGAGTGAGGCGGTGTACAACCAGCGTAATGCGGCAGCGGCAGCTGTGGCGGCGCACGAATGTGGTCATGCGGTACAACACGCTGTAGGTTATGAATGGTTACAAATGCGTTCTAAGTTGGTACCTATTGTGAGTGTAGCTTCTGGATTTGTGCAATGGATTTTGTTAGCAGGAATTCTAATGATTAAAACCTTTCCAAGCTTGTTGTTGATTGGTATTGTGATTTTTGCAGCAACGACCTTATTCTCCATTGTTACTTTGCCAGTAGAATATGATGCGAGTAATCGCGCCTTAGCTTGGTTGAAAAACAAAAACATGCTCAATCGTGCCGAGTATGATGGAGCCGAAGATTCCTTAAAATGGGCGGCTAGAACCTATGTAGTAGCGGCTTTAGGTTCTATTGCGACTTTGTTGTACTATGTTTCCATTTATATGGGAGGCAGAAGAGAATAAAAGAAAAATCCCAAAACATAAATTCCAAATTCCAATCTCGAAGTTTTGAGATTGGAATTTTTTATTTTACTTGAAATTTGAAATTTGGAATTTGGAATTTGAGATTTTTAGAGTTGTATCTGTCGTTCTATTTGCTGCTCTAGCGAAATAAATGTTTCGGTTCTGGAAACGCCTTCTATCGTCTGGATTTTTGAATTCAAAAGTTGCATTAAGTGCTCGTTATCTCGGCATATGATTTTTATTAAAATTGACCAGTTCCCGGTGGTGTAATGGCATTCGAGTACTTCTGGAATTTTTTTTAAATCTTTTACAGCTTCAGAATTTCGAGCGGCTTTATCGAGATACACTCCAACGAAAGCCATCGTATTGTAGCCTAAAACTTTGTGGTTTACTGTGAATTTAGATCCAGAAATTACTCCCGATTGCTCGAGTTTACGCAGTCGTTGATGGATGGCCGCTCCCGAAATCCCAATTTTATTGGCAATTTGCAAAATGGGTTTTCTAGCATCTTCCATGAGGTAGCGCAAAATTTCTTTATCGATACCGTCAATTTCAACTATAAGAGAATTGATTTTCATGTAGTAAATTTTCAACTAAAATAGTTATTTTGGTTTTAATTTGAAAGTAAATGTAGTTTTATGGTACTATTTTCCAAAATCAAAAAGCATTTAATTATAAACATATAAGTCAGCTAAGTTTTTTAAACCAGTATATTTAATGACGATAGTTAAAAGTGAATATAAGTTCTGATATACTTATCAAAACGATCTGAATTGCTTTAATGAACTGCTAATTTGCTCTTCTTGTTCAAAATGAAACTTAAATGGCTTATATGTTTTGATTTGATAAAATGCTGTATTTTGAGGTGTTAAGTATTTTGCCAGCATAAAAAAATCCAAATTCCATTAAAATTGGAATTTGGATTTTATATTTTGGAATTTAAATGTATTATTTTCCTTTATTAACCTCTGCGATGTATTTTTCTAAAGCCATAGTCATTGATGGTGTTCCAGGAGTTGGAGCCATGATATCTACGCGTAATCCATGGTCTAAAGCTTCTTTTTGAGTAGTGCTTCCGAAAACAGCAATTCTAGTGTTGTTTTGTTCAAAATCTGGGAAGTTTTTATATAATGATTTGATCCCAGTTGGACTGAAAAAAGCCAAAACATCATAATAAACATCAGCCAAATCCGATAAGTCGCTCATTACTGTTTTGTAAAAAGTGGCAGGTGTCCAATCTACTTTCAAAGCGTTTAAAGTAACCGGAATATCTGCATTCAATTGATCGGATGCGGGTAATAAGAATTTTTCGTCTTTGTATTTTTTGATTAGCGGAGATAAATCGGCGAAATCTTTTGGTCCAACGTAGATTTTACGTTTTCTGTATACTACATATTTTTGAAGGTAAAAAGCTATGGCTTCGGATTGACAAAAATATTTTAAATCTTCGGGAACTTTGTATCGCATTTCTTCAGCAACTCTAAAAAAGTGATCTACACCATTGCGACTGGTTAAAATAATAGCACTGTAATTGTGTAAATCGATTTTTTGCAATCGAATTTCTTTTGCGCTGACTCCTTCTACATGAATAAAAGGTCTGAAATCAATTTTTACTTTATGCTTTTGTTGCAACTCAAAGTAAGGAGAGTTCTCTACTTTAGGTTCTGGTTGTGAGACCAAAATTGTTTTCACTTTCATAGTTGATATTGTCTAAGTATTCCCTTTTGTAAACCAATAATACATAAAATAATAGGGTGCTATTTCAAGTGCGCAAAGATATAAAATAAAATAAAACAATTTACTCATTATTAAACTTTGGTAGTTTTTTATTGTAAGTAAATAAGTGAAGAGGTTTATTATCAATGCGATAACAAAAATTGGCAAAAAAATGTTTTTGGAAAAGACGTCAAAATAGTAAAGAATTAAATCGATAGGTAAGATAATTAACCCAATGTAAGTACGATAGGTTACTTTCTTTAAATTGAATTGCTCCATGAACTCTTCGATCTTAAAAGCAGTTGCTATGATTTTCTCAAGTAAAAATTTGGCCAAGATGAAGTAGGTTATAAAAGTAAATAATTGAATAAATAGCATCCAATCAGATTTTGAAGCTCTTCCGTAATAGCTTAAAAAAAGTTGCAGAAAAAAAGTGATTGAAATGATTTGCACCACAAACAGCGCTAGAGTAAAGCCACTCATCAAATGGCTGCTATCGCGATACAGTTTAATGTATTTGTCCGAATAAATCAATTTGGTAAAATCATTGAAACGATTTTCGAAAACGGATTTGGTCAAAGCTATCAATAGTAACGACAAAATAAATAGACCAGTTGCCCAGTCTTTGTTCTCTATTATTCTCGGGTGAAGTATGGGATCCATCATAGTCTGCAAAATTACTAATTTTTTGTTTGAAACTTTTTATTATAGATTTATTATGAATCAAATGCTATAAAAAGGTTACTTTTGCCGTGAAATTGCTACAAATATGAACGATAGTATTGTTATAATTCCAACCTATAACGAAATTGAAAATGTCGAAAAAATCATTCGAGCGACGCTTTCTCAGCATAAACCTTTTCATGTTCTAATTATTGATGATAATTCGCCTGATCACACCGCTGATAAGGTAATTTTGCTTCAAGAAGAATATCCAGGAAAATTATTTTTAGAAAAAAGAAACGAAAAATCAGGTCTAGGAACAGCTTATGTTCATGGGTTTAATTGGGCGTTACAAAAAAACTACCAATTCATTTTTGAAATGGATGCCGATTTTTCTCATAATCCTAATGATTTAGAAAAATTATACAATGCTTGTCATTTTGGCGGTGCAGATTTAGCCATAGGTTCTCGATATGTCACTGGAGTAAATGTAGTTAATTGGCCATTGAGCCGCGTTTTGATGTCTTATTTTGCTTCTGTTTATGTAAGATGGATTACTGGAATGAAGATTCATGATGCCACTGCAGGATTTGTTTGTTACAAAAGAGAAGTGCTAGAAAATATTAATATTGATAAAATAAAGTTTGTTGGCTATGCTTTTCAAATTGAAATGAAGTATAGAACCTTTTGTAAAAAATTTGATATTGCCGAGGTTCCTATTATTTTTACCGATCGAACAAAAGGTGTTTCTAAAATGAGCAATTCCATAATAATTGAAGCTGTTTTTGGAGTTGTCTCTCTACGAATACGACAGTTAATTAGAAGACTTTAAAACCATAAAAGATGAATAAGATTTTAATAAAGAATGCTAAGATTGTAAATGAAGGATCCATTTTTGAAGGTGATTTATTAATTGAAAATGACTTGATTGTTGAAATTGCTCAAACGATTAGTCCAAAGTCATCCGATTGTAAAATTATTGATGCCGAAGGAAACTATTTGATTCCCGGGGCAATTGATGATCAAGTCCATTTTAGAGAGCCAGGTCTTACCCACAAAGGCGATATTGAGTCTGAATCTAGAGCAGCTGTAGCGGGAGGGATAACCTCATTCATTGAGCAACCAAACACGGTTCCTAATGCAGTAACCCAAGAATTATTAGAACAAAAATACCAAATTGCTGCAGATTCCTCTTTTGCGAATTATTCGTTTATGATGGGGGCAACCAACGATAATTTAGAAGAAGTTTTAAAGACCAACCCAAAGAATGTAGCTGGGATAAAAATATTTTTAGGTTCTTCAACAGGTAATATGTTGGTAGATAATGAAGCAGTTTTAGAAAAGATATTTTCAAGTACTTCTTTATTGATAGCGGTTCATTGTGAGGATGAAACAACTATTAAAAACAACTTGGCTCACTATAAAGAGCAATACGGTGATGATATTCCGGTGACCGTACATCATTTAATCCGAAGCGAGGAAGCGTGTTATATTTCGTCTTCAAAAGCTATTGCATTGGCAAAAAAAACAGGTGCTAGATTACACGTTTTTCATCTTTCAACCGCCAAAGAAATGGAATTGTTTACCAATAAAATTCCATTGGAACAAAAAAAAATCACTGCCGAAGTATGCGTACACCACTTATGGTTTACCGACGAAGATTACAAAACAAAAGGAAATTTTATCAAATGGAATCCAGCGGTTAAAACGGCAAATGATAGAAAAGTTTTGTGGGAAGCCCTTAACGACGGTAGAATTGATGTAATTGCCACAGATCACGCACCACACACATTAGAAGAAAAAAACAAAAAATATAGTGAAGCTCCTTCTGGTGGACCCTTGGTTCAACATGCTGTAGTGGCACTGTTTGAAGGATATCATCAAGGAAAAATTACCATTGAAAAGATTGTAGAAAAAATGTGCCATAATCCAGCTAAAATCTTTAAAATTGAAAATCGTGGTTTTATAAAAGTGGGCTATTATGCTGATTTGGTTCTTGTTAATCCTGGATTGCCTTGGAGTGTAAAGAAAGAAAATATTTTGGCCAAATGTGGTTGGTCACCATTTGAAGGCTATACTTTTAAATCTAGAATTACCCATACTTTTGTAAATGGTCAATTGGTATACCAAGGATTTAAAGTGAGTCCAAAGAAAGCAGGTAAACGATTATTATTTGATAGATAAAATGAAAAAAGGAATTTTATTTTTTGCACTCTTAATTTTATTCATTGGATGTCGAAAAGAGCAAGCTGTCAAAACTCCAAAAAAGTTGATTGACAAAGCCGTTATGGTAAACGTTTTTTATGATTTGGCAATTTTGGACGCCTCAAAATACCAGATGATGTCTAAAACGGAGTATCAAAAAATTGTGCCTAAGGAATTCATTTTCAAAAAATACAAGATTGATAGCGCTCAGTTTTCTCAGAGTAATATTTACTATGCTTCTTCAATAGAGGAATATAAAGCCATGTTTGAGCAAGTTGAGAAGCGACTACAAACTAATAGCAATAGGATTGATACCATCATAAAACGTAAACAGGAAAAATTAAAGCTAAACTCAAAACCCCATTCAAAAAATAGAGAGAAAAAATTAGCACAGTAAAATTAGAAAGATGAAGCAATCTCTCGTATGTATGCTTTAATACTTATAAATGAAGGTTGTAATTGCTGCACGATTTTCTCGTTGCTGTAAGGAGTTTTAGAATGCGAAGCTTTGGCCGTAACGCGACTAAAAGTAGGTTTTTTAATGGTTAAGAATCCTAATAAAGCATCCACTCTCCAAGCGATAGTAGTAAATAAAGGACTGGCATATCGTGTCGGTCTTTTTACTTTTAAGGCATCAGCGATAGTAAAGAAAATGTCTTTGAAGACTAAGTTTTCGGCAATTAATGTGAATCTTTCGTTGCAACAATCGCTTTTCATTAAGCGGTACATACTGTTTATTACATCTGGAATGGCGATAAAAGCGGTGGTTCCTAAAGTGTGGTAAGACAGGCCTTTTTTTATAGTAGTAAACAAAGTCCCGCTTCCTTGGGATGGAAAACCTGGACCTAAAATCACACCTGGATTTACAATAATAACCTTTAATCCTTCTTGCTGACCGCGCCAAACTTCCATTTCGGCACCGTATTTTGAAATTGCATAATCGCTATGTGGTTTTTCTGGATTCCATTCGGTGGTTTCGGTGATTTCAGTTTCGTGAGGAGCTAGGTCGCCCAATGCGGCAATCGAACTCACAAAACATAGTTTTTCGATTTTTTTTGCTAAACAAAAATTGACAATATTGGCGGTTCCTTCGATATTCGTTTTTCGGATGGCGTCTTCGTCCTTGGGGTCAAACGAAATCAAAGCAGCACAATGATAGACTTGTTTAATGTCTTGGAATGCCATCTCAAGTGAAGGAATGTCCAAAATATCTCCCGGTATCCATTCAATTGCGCCAAACAAATGTTCTTTTTGGTAATAGCTAAATAAGGCTTTGGTTTTAGAACAATTTGCTTCTGTTCGATATAATGCCCGAACTTGTTCTCCATTTTCTATCAAATGAAGTGCTAAATGTGCGCCAACTAAGCCGGTTGCTCCTGTTACTAATATCATACAGGCAAATATACTATTTTGACTCATAACTCAAATTGTCATTGCCATCGAAATTGTTATCTTTGTCAAAATTGAAAAAAAAAATGAAGAATTTTATTGAAGAAGTGACTTGGAGAGGAATGCTCCACGATGTTATGCCAGGCACCGAAGAACATTTGTTGGAGCAAATGCGTGTGGCATATGTGGGTATTGACCCAACTGCCGATTCATTGCATAT
>CAUPCW010000042.1:0-26554 GCA_963509895.1 uncultured Flavobacterium sp. | reverse complement strand
TGGAGAGAATTATAGAATTGGAATGGGTGGTGCTGCAGTTTCATCAGCTGATACAGGTGCTTTTGGCTCCGGAATCGAGTTGAACGCCGTGCAACGTTCTAATCCAGAAATGCAAAAACGTGCTGCAAATGCCATTCGTGGACTAGTAGAAAGTGACCACAACCCTATCGTATCTATTCACGACCACGGTGCGGGTGGACACCTCAACTGTCTTTCGGAATTGGTGGAAGAAACAGGTGGATTGATTGATTTGGATAAACTTCCAGTAGGTGACCCAACGCTTTCTGCTAAGGAAATCATTGGTAACGAATCGCAAGAACGTATGGGATTGGTGATTGGTGAAAAGGATATGGACACCTTACAACGCATTGCCGATAGAGAACGCTCTCCAATGTACCAAGTAGGTGACGTGACGAACGATCATCGTTTTACATTTGAATCCAAATCAACTGGTTTGAAACCTATGGATTATGCTTTGGAAGATTTCTTTGGGAGCTCGCCAAAAACCATAATGACTGACAAAAAAGTAGCCGTAAATTATGCGGAACTTAATTATACTACTGAAAATATCCCGAACTATATTAATCAAGTACTGCAATTAGAAGCTGTTGCTTGTAAAGATTGGTTAACGAATAAAGTAGACCGTTGTGTGGGAGGTCGCGTGGCCAAACAACAATGTGCCGGTCCTCTGCAATTACCGCTGAACAATTTGGGAGTAATGGCCTTGGATTTCAAAGGAAAAGAAGGAATTGCGACTAGTATTGGTCATTCCCCTATTGCTTCATTAATTGATCCTGTGGCAGGAACCAGAACTGCCATTGCTGAGTCCTTATCAAATATTGTTTGGGCTCCGCTAAAAGACGGTTTACAATCAGTTTCTTTATCGGCTAACTGGATGTGGGCTTGTAAAAACGAAGGCGAAGATGCTCGTTTGTACGAAGCAGTGCAAGCGTGTTCTGATTTTGCTATCGAATTAGGAATCAATATCCCAACAGGGAAAGATTCGCTTTCTATGAAACAAAAATATCCTAACGACGAAGTAATAGCACCTGGAACAGTGATTATTTCGGCGGCAGGGAATTGTACCAATATCACTAAAGTTGTAGAACCTGTTTTACAACGCAACGGTGGCAACATTTACTACTTGAACTTATCTCAAGATAGCTTCAAATTGGGAGGTTCATCTTTTGCGCAAATTTTGAATAAAATTGGCACCGACGTTCCTAGTATTACCGATGCGGCTTATTTTAAAACAGCTTTCAATACCCTACAAGAAGCTATCAAAAACCGCCAAATCAAAGCGGGACACGACGTAGGTAGCGGTGGTTTGATTACTACTTTGTTAGAACTTTCGTTTGCCGAAGTAGACTTAGGTGCTACATATGACTTGAACGTTCTTGGTGAAGCGGATACGGTTAAAGTATTATTTAATGAAAATATCGCTGTGGTTTTCCAAGCCGATGCAGCCATTGAAGCCCTTTTTACCGCTCAAAATATTGAAATTTTAAAAATTGGAACCGTTACCGAAGGAGATTGGATAACCATCCAAAACAATGCAGATACGTTTACTTTCAATGTAAATGAAACAAGAGATACTTGGTTTAAAACATCGTATTTGTTAGACGCTAAGCAATCTCGAAACGGAATGGCTGAAGCGCGTTATGCAAATTACAAAAACCAACCGTTAGACTATCAATTCCCAGCACATTTTACTGGTAAAGCAGCTGTCATTTCGAGCGCAGTCGGTGTCACTTCGAGCGCAGTCGAGAAGCCAAAAGCGGCTATTATCCGTGAAAAAGGAAGTAATTCCGAGCGTGAAATGGCCAATGCTATGTTCTTAGCTGGTTTTGATGTGAAAGATGTACATATGACCGATTTGATTTCGGGTCGTGAGACACTAGAAGACATTCAGTTTATAGGTGCCGTGGGTGGTTTCTCTAACTCGGATGTTTTAGGCTCTGCCAAAGGTTGGGCGGGTGCTTTCTTGTACAACGAAAAAGCCAATACGGCTTTGAAAAACTTCTTCAAACGTGAAGACACTTTATCTGTGGGGATTTGCAACGGTTGTCAGTTATGGATGGAATTAGAATTAATCAATCCAGAACATAAAGTACACGGAAAAATGCACCACAACACTTCGAACAAACACGAGAGTATTTTTACCTCGGTAAAAGTGCAAAAAAATAACTCGGTGATGCTTTCAAGCTTAGAAGGCGCTACACTTGGGGTTTGGGTGTCACACGGTGAAGGAAAATTCCATTTACCAGAACAAGAAGCGAATTATAATATCGTTGCAAAATATGGTTACGAAGATTATCCATCTAACCCAAATGGTTCGGATTTCAACACGGCTATGCTATGTGATACTACAGGTCGTCACTTGGTGATGATGCCACATATTGAGCGTTCTATTTTTCCTTGGAACTGGGCACATTACCCAGATCGTGGGCAAAAAGATGAAGTTTCACCTTGGTTAGAAGCTTTTGTAAACGCTAGAAAATGGATTGAAAAACAATAATTTTTTAAAAAAAACAATCTTAAAAGCTCATTTCTGTTTGAATGAGCTTTTTTTATCAAAAGTTGAAATTGTAGTGACAACAAGAAAGAGACAATTTTTCCTCATAGCCCCGATGGCAGTGACATCCTTTGCCTTTTTCCTTTAAAAAGCAAAGATATAACGTACAGCGGGTTCTTTGAAGATAAGAATGCCTTTTGTTGCCGCTCCTAATGCATAGAAAACAATACTTCAACCCGAGCACGCCCCTTGCTCACAATCTACTCTAAGAACTAAACTAACCTACTTATGAAAAAAAAATCTATATGCCTTATGGTGCTTTTGACGAGCGCTGGTGTCAGTTTTGGTCAAATTAAAACAACAAAAATCAAGAATCAAAACACCGAACATTACATTACTACCGTTATCAATTATCCTATTGCGGGTCTCTATGCGGTGCAAAAACAAATTGAACCCATAACAATTCTCAATGCCGACGGAACGGGAATAATACAAAATGAGGATTTGGTAAAAGAACCGATTGTTTGGGGAATTGAATGTTCTGAATCTGGAATTCCAATTTTTAAAGAAGGATTTGATAGCTCAGCCTATTCGTTTTGGTTCAAAAAAGCGAAGACGACAACTGAGGAAGAAGAATGGACTTACCAGTCGTTTACTATTCATTTCAATAAAATGAAAATGTTTATTGCTGGAGAACGCTACAAAGAATTTACCGAAGAAGAGGTGAAAAGGTAAAAGTCAACTCTTTGAAAATGCTTTGTTTAAGAATTTTTTCATAAAAAAGTGTTTATACAGACAAAAATATCAATTTCATGAAATCGATTTCGCTGAATAACAACTAATTAGTATTCAGAGCGATAATTAGTTTTTAAAAATATAAAAATGTTAGCATTTTTTATTTAATTTGCGAAAAATTCAATTCACTCATAATGGTAAATATCACACGTCTATTTGATTTCCCTTACTATCAATTAGAAAAATTCAATTCAATTCCTGATGCTTTGGTGTCTAAACAAAATGGAGTTTGGACCAAAACTTCAACTGAAGAGTACATTGCAAAATCAAATTCTATATCTAGGGCATTGATTAGAATGGGGATTCAACGAAATGACAAAATTGCCATTATTTCCTCTAATAACAGAACCGAATGGCATATTATGGATATTGGTGTATTGCAAACTGGTGCTCAAACCGTACCAATTTATCCTACAATAGGTGAAGAAGATTACGAATATATTTTAAATCACTCAGAATCCATATATTGTTTTGTTTCAGATATTGAAGTTTACAACAAATTAAAAAGTATTCAAAGCAATGTGACTGCACTAAAAGGGGTGTTTTCATTTAATGAAATTGAAGGGTGTGAAAACTGGACTTCTTTATTAACGCTTGGTGAAGATACTGCCAATCAAGATGTGGTTGAAGACCGCAAAAACAATGTGACTCCACAAGATTTAGCTACCATTATTTATACTTCTGGGACCACTGGAAAACCTAAAGGTGTCATGCTTTCGCACGAAAATATCGTTTCTAACGTGTTGAATAGTGCACCTAGAATTCCGTTTGAGCCTGGAAAAAACACCGCCTTGAGTTTCTTGCCTATTTGTCATATTTTTGAACGTATGATCTTGTATTTGTACCAATATTATGGTGTTTCTGTCTATTTTGGAGAATCGATTGAAAAAATTAGTGATAACATCAAAGAGGTTCGTCCAAATGTGATTACTGCTGTTCCGCGTTTGTTAGAAAAAGTATATGATAAAATTTATGCAAAAGGAGCTGAATTAACTGGTTTAAAAAAGGCAATATTCTTTTGGGCAATTGATTTAGGCTTACGTTATGAGCCCTATGGAGCCAACGGATTCTGGTATGAATTCCAATTAAAAATAGCGCGAAAACTGATTTTTAGTAAATGGAAAGAAGGTTTGGGTGGCAATCTTGATTTAATGGTTTCAGGAAGTGCTGCTTTGCAACCGCGTTTGACAAGAGTGTTTGCTGCTGCCGAAATCCCAGTAATGGAAGGTTACGGATTAACAGAAACATCGCCTGTAATCTCTGTGAACGATATGAGAAACAAAGGGTTCAAAATTGGCACAGTAGGAAAACTAATTGACAATGTAGAAGTGAAAATTGCTGAAGATGGTGAAATTCTTTGCAAAGGACCAAACGTAATGATGGGCTACTACAAAGATGAAGAGAAAACAAATGAAGCGTTGGCAAATGGGTATTTCCATACTGGAGACATTGGTAACATCGATGCTGAAGGTTTCTTGAAAATTACCGATCGTAAAAAAGAAATGTTCAAAACCTCAGGCGGAAAATATATTGCTCCTCAATTGATTGAAAACACCATGAAGCAATCCCGTTTTATTGAACAAATCATGGTGATTGGTGATGGCGAAAAAATGCCAGCCGCTTTTATTCAACCAAGTTTTGAATTCATCAAGGAATGGGAAAAACTACACGGAATTGAAGTAGGTAAAACCAATCAAGAAATCATTTCTAATCCAAAAGTAATTGCGCGTATTCAGGAAGAAGTAGATCATTTGAACGCTAAATTTGGAAATTGGGAAAAAATCAAACGCTTTGAATTAACACCCGATGTTTGGTCTATTGATGGAGGACAACTTACCCCAACCCTAAAACTAAAACGTAAAATTGTACTAGAAATGTACAAACCTTTATATGAAAAAATTTATGGCCAATCATAAAATATGATTTGATAAAAAACTAAAAGTCCTGAAATAATTATTCAGGACTTTTTTTTGCGATTGCTTTTTGTAAAGTATACGTAAGATTTCATTCTTTCCTAATATTAAATCATTACCCTTCTGCTAGCAAAATCAGAATATATTGCAAAAAAAAATAATTCAAAGCAACTTAACACCTTGATAATCAAAATTATTTTTTTATTTTTTAAAAAAAAATTAAAAAATAATATGCATGCATAGTATTTTTTATATATATTTGAAATCGATATAGTAAACTATGAAAGACAAAACAATTGATTATGTTTTAAGAGCCACTTGGCAAGCCGTTTCAAGAATGTATAACGAAGAAGCAGCAAAATATGATGCAACAATGGCAACAGGCTTTGCCCTATTGAGTATTGATAAAGAAGAAGGAACACCATCAACAGCTTTGGGACCAAGAATGGGAATGGAAGCAACGAGTTTGACCCGAACCTTAAAAACCATGGAAGAAAAAGGATTGATCTTTAGAAAGAAAAATCCAGACGACGGAAGAGGGGTTTTATTATACCTAACGCCTTTTGGAAAAGAAAAAAGAGACCTTTCAAAAAACACAGTATTAAAGTTCAATGAAACAATAAAAAAACATGTTTCAGAAGAAAAACTAACTCACTTTATGGAAGTCGCCGAAATCATTAACGAATTGATTCTTGAGAAAAATATTTTTACTATTTCTGAGAATGAATCTAATGAAAATGCTATTGTGATGAATGAAAACGTAGAGCAATAGTAGCTTTTTGAAAAGCAACACAACATTCAAAAATAAAAAATAAAAAAAATAAAATAGTAACTAAGTATGAAACGCACAATTAAGAAAGTCGCAGTAATCGGGTCTGGAATTATGGGTTCTGGAATTGCTTGCCATTTTGCCAACATTGGTGTCGAAGTCTTACTTTTGGATATCGTTCCAAGAGAATTGACGGATGCAGAAACCAAAAAAGGATTAACTCTCGAGAGCAAAATCGTGAGGAATCGATTGGTAAATGATAGTTTAGCTACCGCTTTAAAATCAAAACCCTCTCCTATTTACAATCAAAAATTCGCCAATCGAATTGCTACTGGAAACACTACCGATGATATTGCGAAAATTGCAGGTGTAGATTGGATTATCGAGGTGGTTGTAGAGCGTTTAGACATCAAAAAAATGGTTTTTGAACAAATTGAAAAATTCAGAAAACCAGGTACTTTGGTAACTTCTAACACTTCGGGTATTCCAATTCATTTCATGAGCGAAGGTCGTAGCGAAGATTTCCAAAAACACTTCTGCGGTACGCACTTTTTTAACCCTGCGCGTTACTTAAAATTATTCGAAATCATTCCTGGCCCACAAACTTCAACTGAAGTATTGGATTTCTTGACAGGATATGGTGAAAAATTCTTAGGAAAAACTTCGGTAGTAGCCAAAGATACTCCAGCTTTTATCGGAAATAGAATTGGAATCTACGGAATCCAAAGTTTGTTTCACTTAGTAAAAGAACTAGGATTAACTATTGAAGAAGTAGATAAATTGACGGGACCAGTTATTGGTCGTCCAAAATCAGCTACCTTCAGAACTGTAGATGTTGTTGGTCTTGATACTCTGGTACACGTAGCCAACGGAATCTACGAAAACTGCCCAACTGATGAGCAACACGAGTTGTTCAAACTACCCAATTTCGTCAACAAAATGATGGAAAACAAATGGTTGGGAAGCAAAACAGGTCAAGGTTTTTACAAAAAAGAAGGCAAAGAAATTTTATCTTTAGACTTAGACACTTTAGAATATCGTGCTGCAAAAAGAGCTTCTTTTGCTACTTTGGAATTGACAAAAACAATTGACAAACCCATCAATAGATTTAAAGTTTTAGTAAAAGGAAAAGACAAAGCAGGTGAATTTTACAGAAAAAGTTTTGCTGGAATGTTTGCTTATGTTTCGAACAGAATTCCTGAAATATCAGACGAATTATACAAAATTGACGACGCTATGAAAGCTGGTTTTGGATGGGAAAATGGACCATTCGAAATTTGGGATGCCATAGGTGTTGAAAAAGGAATCGAAATCATGAAAGCTGAAGGTTTAGCGCCAGCGGCTTGGGTTACCGAAATGATTGCTGCTGGAAATACAAGTTTTTATACTGTAAAAGAAGGTGCTACGTATTTCTACAATGTGCCTACAAAATCACAAACAAAAGTTCCTGGTCAGGATGCATTCATCATCTTAAACAACATACGCGAAACCAAAAAAGTATGGAGCAACAGTGGCGCCATTATTCAAGATTTGGGAGATGGTATCTTAAACTTAGAATTCCAATCTAAAATGAATACTATTGGTGGCGATGTATTGCAAGGCATCAACAAAGCAATAGATCTAGCCGAAAAAGAATACCAAGGTTTAGTCATTGGAAACCAAGCATCAAACTTTTCTGTTGGAGCCAATATTGGAATGATTTTTATGATGGCTGTTGAGCAAGAATATGACGAATTGAACATGGCTATCAAAATGTTCCAAGATACCATGATGCGTGTTCGTTACTCTGGAATTCCAGTAGTAGTTGCACCACACGGTATGACATTAGGTGGTGGTTGCGAAATGAGTTTACATGCTGACAAAGTTGTTGCTGCAGCTGAATCTTACATTGGATTAGTAGAATTTGGTGTAGGTGTTATTCCAGGTGGTGGTGGATCAAAAGAAATGGCGTTGAGAGCGTCTGATTTGTTCCGTAAAAACGACGTGGAATTGAATGTTCTTCAAGAGTATTTCTTAACAGTGGCTATGGCCAAAGTATCTACATCTGCTTATGAAGCTTTCGATTTAGGTATTCTACAACATGGTAAAGACGTAGTGGTAGTCAACAAAGATCGTCAGATTGCTGAGGCTAAAAAACATGCTTTACTAATGGCCGAAGCGGGTTACACACAACCAATTCGCAGAACGGATGTAAAAGTATTAGGAAAACAAGCCTTAGGAATGTTCTTAGTAGGAACAGACCAAATGCAAGCTGGTAAATACATCTCAGAACACGACAAGAAAATTGCTAACAAATTAGCCTATGTAATGGCTGGTGGTGACTTATCTGAAGCGACCTTAGTATCTGAACAATACTTATTGGATATCGAAAGAGAAGCTTTCTTATCACTTTGTACAGAAAGAAAAACATTGGAGAGAATTCAATTTATGTTAACTAAAGGGAAACCGCTTCGTAACTAGAAAATAGAACAAAGATGCAAGAAGCAAGACTTCGAAACTGAGTTTTGTCTTTTCTCTTGCCTCTTGTTTCTTTCTTCTAAAATCTTAAAAAAGAAAAAAAATGAAAACAGCATATATAGTAAAAGCTTATCGTACAGCCGTAGGAAAAGCACCAAAGGGAGTTTTTAGATTCAAACGCCCTGATGAATTAGCGGCAGAAACCATTCAATATATGATGAATGAGTTGCCTGATTTTGACAAAACTCGTATTGATGACGTAATGGTTGGAAATGCCATGCCAGAAGCGGAGCAAGGTTTGAATGTCGGACGTTTGATCTCTTTAATGGGATTAAAAGTAGATGATGTTCCTGGAGTTACCGTAAACAGATATTGTGCTTCAGGTCTAGAAACTATTGGGATGGCAACTGCCAAAATCCAATCTGGAATGGCGCATTGCATCATTGCAGGTGGAGCTGAAAGTATGAGTTATATTCCAATGGGAGGTTACAAACCAACACCAGATTACAAAGTGGCCGCAGCTGGTCATGAAGATTACTACTGGGGAATGGGATTAACTTCTGAAGCGGTGGCAAAACAATTCAATATTTCTCGTGCAGATCAAGATGAGTTTGCTTTTCAATCGCACAACAAAGCCTTAAAAGCTCAAGCTGAAGGTAAATTTGACAACCAAATTGTACCTATAACAGTTGAACAAACTTTTATCAATGAAAATGGTAAAAAAGAAACTAAATCGTATGTGGTGACTAAAGATGAGGGGCCAAGAGCTGGCACTTCATTAGAAGGATTAGCAGGTCTTAGAGCTGTTTTTGCTGCAGACGGAAGTGTAACAGCAGGTAACTCTTCTCAAATGAGTGATGGTGCTGCTTTCGTTTTGGTGATGAGTGAAGAAATGGTAAAAGAATTAAACATTCAGCCGATTGCCCGTTTGGTCAACTTTGCTTCTGCAGGTGTTGAACCAAGAATTATGGGAATTGGTCCTGTAAAAGCCATTCCAAAAGCCCTAAAACAAGCCGGATTGACGCTAAATGATATCGATTTGATTGAGCTAAATGAGGCTTTTGCTTCTCAAGCTTTAGCAGTAACTAGAGAACTAGACTTAAATCCTGACATCATCAACGTAAACGGTGGAGCTATTGCTTTAGGTCACCCTCTAGGTTGTACAGGAGCTAAACTTTCTGTTCAATTATTCGATGAAATGAAACGCAGAGGCAACAAATACGGAATTGTTTCTATGTGCGTAGGTACAGGACAAGGAAGTGCGGGGATTTTTGAGTTGGTGTAAAAGAGAAAAAAGAGCAAAGAGGTAAGAATAAAGAAGCAAGACACAAAAGCAAAGAAAAAAGAATTTATGAGGCACAACTTTAAGAATTTGAAAATTTGGATTTTAGCTATGGAGATTACAAATGATATTTACAAGCTAACTTTTACTTTTCCAAAATCAGAAACTTACAGTTTATCTAGTCAAATGAATCGTTGCTCAGTCTCAATGCCTTCAAATATTGCAGAAGGTTCAAATAGAGGAAATAAACATTTTCAACATTATTTGAATATTAGTTTAGGTTCATCATTTGAATTACAGACACAGTTATTGATAGCTTGTCAAAATGACTATTTATCAAAAGAAAAAACAGAAGAAATAGAGAATAAAATAATTGAATTTCAAAAGATGACAACAGGTTTCATAAGTAAGTTAGACAACAATCTTTCTTCTTGATTCTTTCATCTTTCATCTAAAAAAAATAAAAAAACATGAGCAATAAAACAAGAGGTGGTCAATTCATCGTAAGAGAAACAAAATGTGAAGATATTTTCACGCCAGAAGATTTTAATGAAGAGCAGTTAATGATGCGTGACTCTGTAAAAGAGTTCGTAGACAAAGAATTATGGGCGCACAAAGATCGCTTTGAGAAAAAAGATTACGCGTACACCGAAGAAACTATGCGTAAAGCGGGTGAACTAGGTTTACTTGGTGTTGCTGTTCCAGAAGCTTATGGTGGTTTAGGAATGGGATTCGTATCGACTATGTTGGTTTGTGACTATATCTCTGGAGCGACTGGATCATTTTCAACAGCATTTGGTGCACACACAGGTATTGGAACCATGCCAATTACATTGTACGGAACAGAAGAGCAAAAATTAAAATACGTTCCAAAATTGGCTTCAGGCGAATGGTTTGGTGCGTATTGTTTGACGGAACCAGGAGCTGGATCTGATGCTAATTCAGGAAAAACAAAAGCAGTTTTATCTGAAGATGGAAAATATTACACAATCACAGGACAAAAAATGTGGATTTCTAATGCAGGATTTTGTTCGCTTTTCGTTGTTTTCGCTAGAATTGGCGATGACAAAAACATTACAGGTTTCATCGTAGAAAACGATCCAGCTAACGGAATTTCTATGAATGAAGAAGAGCATAAATTAGGAATTCGTGCTTCTTCTACACGTCAGGTATTCTTTAATGAAACCAAAGTTCCTGCAGAAAACATGTTGTCTGAAAGAGGAAATGGATTCAAAATTGCAATGAATGCGTTGAACGTAGGACGTATCAAATTGGCAGCAGCTTGTTTGGATGCACAAAGAAGAGTGATTTCTGGAGCTGTTAATTATTCTAATGAAAGAATTCAGTTCAACACTCCTATTTCTCAATTTGGTGCTATCCGTTCTAAATTAGCTGAAATGGCAACTTCATGCTATGCTGGTGAAAGTGCATCCTACCGTGCTGCTAAAGATATCGAAGACAGAATCGCAGAACGCGAAGCTGCAGGTTCTACACACCAAGAAGCAGAATTAAAAGGAGTGGAAGAATATGCTATCGAGTGTTCTATCTTGAAAGTAGCCGTTTCTGAAGACGTTCAAAACTGTGCTGATGAAGGAATTCAAATTTTTGGTGGAATGGGATTCTCTGAAGATACTCCGATGGAAAGCGCTTGGAGAGATGCTCGTATCGCTCGTATCTATGAAGGAACTAACGAAATCAACCGTATGTTATCAGTAGGTATGTTAGTTAAAAAAGCCATGAAAGGTCACGTAGATTTGTTAGGACCAGCTTCTGAAGTACAAGCGGAATTAATGGGAATTCCATCTTTCGAAACACCTGATTATTCTGAATTATTTGCTGAAGAAAAAGAAATGATTGGCAAATTGAAGAAAGCATTCTTGATGGTTGCTGGAGGAGCAGTTCAAAAATACGGTCCAGACTTAGACGCACACCAACAATTATTGATGGCAGCCTCTGATATCTTAATCGAAATCTACATGGCAGAAAGTACTATTCTGAGAACTGAAAAATTAGCCAAAGCTAAAGGTGAAGCTGCTGTAAAAGAACAAATTGCAATGGCACAATTGTACTTATACAAAGCCGTAGATATCATTACTCAAAAAGGAAAAGAAGGTATCGTATCTTTTGCCGAAGGCGATGAGCAACGTATGATGTTAATGGGACTTCGCCGTTATACTAAATATACCAACATGCCAAATGTGGTAAATTTAAGAGAAATTATCACTTCGCAACTAGTAGCTGAAAACGCTTACTGTTTCTAAGATTTTTTTTAGTTTTTATTTGTTTAAAAAAGTCGGCTTGTGTGGTACAAGTCGGCTTTTTTATTTAATTCAAAAGTCAGCTTAATCATTTACTTATTTACCTAAGTCGAATACCAAGCCGCCACCCACAGAAAATTGATATACTGAGGAATAAGTACTAATACTAGTCGCTGTACCTCCTGGTCCAAAATACACTCCACCTCCAATTGACTGCACTACAGACAATAACTGAGCTTGCAACTTAATTCCAACACGCTTTGATGGCCAAAGGATGACTCCTCCTTTTGCTCCCCAAGCAAATTTTGTAAGTGTTTGGGAATAATTTGATTTGGGATTATTAACCTCAAGAATTGCTAGTCCTGCTAAAAGTCCTCCGAACCCCTCAACTGATTGGTTAATCCTACCAAAGCTTTGATTACCTCCTAGCATTATATAATTCAAACCAACATCAAAATTGGCAAATTTATCATAAAGACCACCGTTATAGTACTGCGTCGGAGCTTGAGTATCTTGTCTTAAATACAAAATTTCTACAAATGAATCTCGATTGATTTCAAACTCAAAACCTACACCATATTGAAATCCGTCTTTTAGCTTTCCTTGATAATAATTACCTAAATCATAATAGGAATCAAAACTGTCCTCAAAGGCATAGCTCCCGTATAATGAAACTCTATTGGAGTTACCTGAAACTGATTGTTGACTATACACCCCTGTTACACAACCTAAACAAAACAAAATAAACCATTTATTGAACATATTTTTGATTTTAAAGATTTTAAAACAAAGCTAATTAATTTTCACTTCTCATTAACATCCGTTTTATGACATAATAACAAGACTTTGTTAAGTACCCAAAAAAGTCTTATTTAAAACATTGTCTGTTCGCTACAAATTTTTAATCTATAAATTTTTATTTGCTGATGATAAGGTACGATAACAAAGATAAAAGCTAATCAAAGTCAAAAAAGACGCAAGAAAAAAAGGAGCACCTGGCACATGAAACCCACTATCTTTGGTTGTAGCAAAAGCAAACAAATTAGTCATTAGTAAAGGGCCAAAAACGCCACACAAACTCATTAAGCTTGTAAGTGCACCTTGTAACTCTCCTTGTTCATTAGCGGGCACCTGACTTGAAATCACCCCTTGCAAACTTGGTCCAGCGATTCCTCCTAAACAATAAGGAATCAAGAAAGCGAACATCATCCAACTTTCTGAAGCTAATCCGAAAAGCAATAATCCAAGGGCCGAGAACGACATGCCTAAATAAATGGATTTAACTTGACCCAAATGTGGAATAATTTTTCGAATCAAAAATCCTTGTACAAAAGCGACTAGTACTCCGACCATCGCCAGAGAATACCCAACTATTTCAGGCGTCCAATTGAACTTATAAATAGTATAAAATGACCAATTGGATTGGACGGCATGCGAAGCAATAAATGTTAAGACCAAAGAAATTACCAAACCTGAAACCACTGGATACTTTCTTAAATTATTCAAAGAGCTAATAGGATTTGCTCTTTTCCAATCAAACGCTCTACGATTATCTTTAGATAACGATTCCGGTAAAACAAAATAACCATACATTACATTCAATAAAGTAAACCCAGCAGCAATCAAAAAAGGAACATTAGTACCCCATTTACTACTTATTCCACCAATGACGGGGCCAATGATGAATCCTAAACCAAATGCCGCTCCTATTAATCCAAAATTCTGTGCTCTTTTTTCTGGCGAGCTGATATCGGCGATATAAGCCGTCGCCGTACTAAAACTTGCACCCATAATTCCCGCAATAATTCTCCCTACAAAAAGCCAAGCAATCGAAGGTGCAAATGCGTGAAAAATATAATCTAATCCCAATCCAAAAAGAGACAATAACAAAATAGGACGCCGACCAAATCGATCACTTAAAGCTCCTAAAATTGGAGAGAAAATAAATTGCATTATAGCAAAGGAAAACAGCAACCAACCTCCATATTTAGAAGCTTCATTGATTCCGAGTCCAGTAAGATTTTCAATCAATTTTGGAACAATAGGTATAATTATTCCTAAACCAATTACATCGACTAAAACAGTTATAAAAATAAACAACAAGGCATTATTGGGTGTGGTCTTCATAAAAGGAGATAGAATTAAGAAAGTAAAAATAGTATTTAAAAACCAGCTCGAATACTATTCATGTTTTTAAAATTACGGGTAATAAAATCAAAGACAGCCGTCATAATACCTCCCATAGATTTTGCATTTTTAAAATTTAAGTCATGCGTGTATTTATACAATTCTAATTTAAGTTGATTTAAATTCTCAACTGGGGCCAAGGTTTCGCTAGACATAATTTGCACCAATCGTTTTATTCTGTTCTCCGAAGATTGTACCCTTTTAGCCATAGCTGACCGTTCTTCATTTTTGTATTGCTCAATCGAACTTTCCTGTAATTTATCTTTCACCAACAAAATCATTGGATAATTTTCTTTAAAAAACTGAGGACGATATACTTTGAAATTTCCTTCATAACACTGTTGATCAAAATCTATTGCGCGAATTTTATAGACTACTTGATCGAAATCATGTGTAGGTACAATCACATAATTATAAGCACGCATGTCTCCCAAAAGACGAATCATACATCTTTCATTGAACTTTACAAACTCCTTAGCAATTTGAGCTTTGGCCATTTCGGTACAATCTTTTAAAATCGTTTTCATAAACACATCACCAGGAATTCCCATAATATGTTCTTCGACCAAAGTATCGTTATAGACCAAAAAATTAATTTTGTCTGGTGATAAAATGTGTTCAAATTCTAAACCATATACCCTAGAAGCATCGGCCTTTTTGATATAGAAATGTGTGTAATTGTCGTTGAGAATGTTTCGAACTTTTACACGAAAAGGCTTTGAATTCCCAAAAGTGCAATAATCGATAGCATCTACATTTAGAAATTTAATGATGTTTAAATTCCCATCAGAATGGAGTAAAGAATAGATTTTCATCAAGGTCAAATCGATTTCTTTGCGTTCAAACTCATTATAATATACCCGAATCCAAAGAGTGTCATTGTTATTTTTGTCATATACATTTATGGAACCCGAAAAACGCAACAAATCATCATAAAAAATAGGCACTTTAGAAATACGTTCAAAACGCTCTAAATACTCCATTAAAGGCTTGTTGATTGGATAAGTGGGTTTCTTAAAAACCATTAATGGCTCGCTCATAAATCTGTATTTTCTACAAATTTACAGTATTTTCTATTTTAAAAGTAACAAATATCAAATTGGCTCGTCCTACAAGAAACTAAATCTCAAAACTTTTGGAAACTATTCTAACCATCAAAAACCTCAACAAACGCTATGGAAGAATTCAGGCGTTAAAAAATGTTTCTTTTGAAATCAAAAAAGGGAATGTCTACGGCATTTTAGGCCCTAACGGAAGTGGAAAATCAACAACTTTGGGTATTACCCTCAATGTGGTAAATGCCACCTCTGGAGAATACCAGTGGTTCGACGGTGCACTTGAAACACATGACGCCCTAAAAAAAGTAGGTGCAATCATCGAACGACCTAACTTTTACCCATACATGACTGCACATGAAAATCTCAAATTAGTGTGCAAAATAAAAAGTATCAATTATTCTAAAATTGAAGAAAAATTAGAACTAGTAGGACTAATTGAAAGAAAAGACAGTAAATTCAGTACGTTTTCATTAGGGATGAAACAACGTTTGGCGATTGCTTCTGCTTTGCTCAACGATCCCGAAATTTTAATTTTGGATGAACCCACCAATGGTTTAGATCCACAAGGAATCCATCAAATTCGCGACATTATTAAGAAAGTAGCCAGTTTAGGCACCACTATTTTATTGGCTTCTCATCTTTTGGACGAAGTCGAAAAAGTATGTTCACATGTTGTAGTTTTAAGAAAAGGAGAAATTTTATATGCCGGTTTAGTAGACGGAATGGCCACAAATGAAGGCTTTTTTGAACTTGAAGCTGATGATACTACTACGCTAAAAACCGTGCTTGCTACACATCCAGCAGTGGATAAAATTGCAGAAGAAGAAAACAAAGTATTAGTTTATCTAAAAACTGACTTAAAAGCTTCGGACTTAAATCAGTATTTATTTCAAAATGGCATTGCGTTAAACCATTTAGTGAAACGAAAAAACAGTTTGGAAGAGCAATTCTTAGCATTAACCAAAAAATAGTTTTTATCTCTTAACCTTCTCAAAAAACAAATCATGAAACGATTACTTTCTATAGAGCTCCAAAAAATATGGCTAAACAAAGCCAGTAGAGTCCTTACGCTTACTTATTTTATCCTCCTTTCCTTCATTGCCTTGATTGCATCGATTAAATTTGATTTGGGTGTTTTCAAATTTCACTTGGCCGAAATGGGGATTTTCAACTTTCCTTTTATTTGGCATTTTAATACCTATATCGCCGCTATCTTAAAATTCTTTTTGGCGATTGTCATTGTATCGATGATGGCCAATGAGTACAGTTATGGTACACTGAAACAAAACCTGATTGACGGTATGAGCAAAAAAGAACTAGTGCTTTCTAAATTTTTGACGGTTATCGCTTTTGCCTTAGCTTCAACAGTATTTGTTTTTGTAATGAGTTTAATTCTGGGATTGTGTTTCTCTTCATACACTGAAGTGAGCATCATTTTCTCTGATTTAGAATACATTGTGGCCTTTTTTGTAAAACTAACAGGATTCTTTTCCTTGTGTTTATTCCTCGGAATTTTAGTAAAACGTTCGGCTTTTGCCATAGGTTTTTTATTGGTTTTATCCATAGCTGAGGGAATCGCTAATGGAATTTTAACTTTTAAAATCTTTCCTGATAGTCCAATTGCGGGATATATTACCCAGTTTTTCCCATTGGAAGCCATGTCAAATCTGATTGTTGAACCTTTTTCGAGATTATCGTTAGTGAAAACCATCGGAAATCAAATTGGCGTTGAAAATACCAAAGACTATGGCGTAACTTTTACCGCCATTCTTATTGTGTTAGCTTGGGTTATCATTCTTAATTTCTTGTCATTCAAAATCTTAAAAAAGCGCGATTTATAGTATATTTGCCGTACTATGAAAATCAAATCCTTTCTTTTTTTACTAGTTGTTTTTTGCTTTTTTCAAAATGCAAAAGCGCAATATATCAAAGTTGACGATACTTTTACCACCCAATATCTAGTTGAAAAAGTATTGGTAAACAGTCCGTGCGCCCAAGTTTCGGATTTTAAAGAAACTGGCGATACCTTTACAACTGGTAAAAAAAGTTTAGGCTTTTTTGATTTTAATGGTACTTCTTTCCCTTTTAAACAAGGGATCTTTTTGAGTACGTGGAGCAGTAACAATACTCCTGGTCCCTACATCGATAATCAAAGAGGAGGCGGTTCGAGAAATTGGGGTGGTGATCCAGATTTAAATGCAGCACTTGGCATATTGAGTATTAATGCCTCTGTCATTGAGTTTGACTTTGTGCCTTTGACGGATTATGTGAGTTTTAATTATTTGTTTGCCTCTAATGAATACCAATCGTATTTTCCTTGTGAGTTTTCAGATGGATTTGCTTTTTTAATCAAAGAAAAAGGAAGTACTACTCCTTACAAAAATTTAGCTGTTTTGCCAGGAACCACAACTCCGGTTTCTTCCAAAATTGTCCATCCGTTGATCAATTCTGTAACCACTAACAACAATGTTATCCCAGGATGTCCTGCGATTAACGAAAACTATTTCAATGGATACAATACTTTCAATAGCCCAATTAATTATGCTGGACAAACCAGAGTATTGACAGCAGAAACCAAAGTTACTGCTGGCAAAACCTATCATATTAAACTAGTCGTTGCCGATGACCGAGAAGAAGTTTTTGACTCAGCGGTTTTCATTGAAGCTGGGAGTTTTAACTCTAAAATCGATTTGGGCCCTGATCGCTTATTGGCCACTAACAATCCGATTTGTTTTGGAGGACAACTGCTATTAAACACCAATTTACCGACTACGAGCACATTTGAATGGTTTAGAAACGGTACAAAAATTACCGGAGAAAACCAGCCAACATACCAAGTTACCTCAGCAGGCACCTATAGAGTAGACGTAGCATTTTCGCCAACTTGTATTATTTCTGAAGAAATCAAAATAGAGTACACTCCAGATTTGATTTTGAATAACAGCACGGTAGTTCAATGTGATATTGATGCCGATGGTTTAACCATTTATGATTTAAGTCCCGCTGATGCTAGTATAAAAAGTAATGACACAAACATTACAAAAACATCTTGGTACGACAACCTGACTGACGCTCAGAATTCGACCAATGCTATAACTAATGTAACGAGTTTCAGTAATACGAGTCCAAATCAAGTGCTATATGTTAAGGCTAGTTCCAAATATGGGTGTTCTAAAATTGCAACTGTTACCTTGAGTACGGCTACCACAGTTGTTCCGAGTCCTAATCCGATTGCTGTTTGTGACGAAGATGGTAAGCAAGATGGATTGTATCGTTTTGAATTAGCCACACTGGTAACACCCCAATTGTTGAATGGTTTACCTACAGGTTTGGTAGCAGAATACTACCTTTCCTTTGCCGATGCCTTGACAGAAAAAAATAAAATAGGTCCAATTTTTACCAATACTCAAGCTTTGCAACAAACGATTTATGCTCGAATAAAAAATGGTCAGGATTGCTACGGTATAACACCAATTACCTTGGTGGTCAACACTTTTGACCCTATCAATTTTGAAAATGAATCACTCTTTTTGTGTACAGGAAGTAGTTTAAATTTGAGTGTAGATTTGGGTTTTTCTAGTTATCTATGGAATACAGGCGTAACGACTGAAAAAATTATAGTGCAAGAAGTAGGTACTTATACGGTAGTAGTAACGAATGATAAAGGTTGCAAAAAAACGAAGACTTTTAGTGTGAAAGCTTCTGAAAAAGCAATCTATGAGAGTGCCGATGTAAAAGATTTTGCTGGGAACAAAAACAGCATTGTAATAAATTATAAAGGGGCAGGAAACTATGAATTTTCGTTAGATGGTACAAGCTATCAAGACAAGGCTCTTTTTACCAATGTAGCACCCGGTGGTTACACCATTAGCATCCGAGATAAAAATGGGTGTGGTAGTACTACTAGTGATTTGATTTATGTGCTGGATTATCCCCGTTTTTTTACTCCAAATGGTGATGGTTTTAACGATGAGTGGAAAATCAATAATGTAAACGCACTTCCGCAATCGAGAATCGTGATTTTTGACCGATATGGAAAACTACTTAAGGAATTAACCGTTGCTGGTGATTCCTGGAACGGTACCTTAACTGGAGTACCTTTGCCTTCGGATGATTATTGGTTTCAACTTATTTTTCGAGATGGAAAAATCATCAAGGGGCATTTTAGTTTAAAGCGATAATTTCTTCTTATTAGTGTAAAAATTGCTTTTCGTGCAAAAAAAACAAGAAAACAAGCTGAGAATTTGCATAAAAACTTGATAATAATTCTTTTTCGTACACTTTTTTAATCCACTTATTAAACCTATTTTTGGTTTTAAAATCTAATAATCAATTGTATTGGTTTAAACCAAGGAATGGATTTCTTAGCTTTTAGCCCCGGTAGCAGCGGCATCCTTTTCCTTTTTTCTTTAAAAAGGAAAAGATATAGCGGATAACGGGACGATGTTACCTGATAAAGCCTATTGTAACTGCTCCTAACTAAAGATATTTTACAATTTTGCGAACCATAAATCATTCTTTTTAACTGCCTTATGAAGAAAATTTTTTCCTTTTTTTTACTTCTTTTTGTTGTTGTTGTAACGCATGCTCAATTTAGTAAAACTCATTACCTCCCTCCTATCACGGCACAATCGAATGTGGTTGAGGACCATTACATTTATATTTCTACTCCAAATACTACAAATGTACCGTTTAAAATTATTGAGAATGGCGGTAACGTGATTACGGGTGTGGTGAATAATGTAACTCCTTTTCGCTATTTTATAGGAACGGGAGATTTTACGCAATTGTTTACGCCAAAAAACAATATTGGAATTGTAAAAAACAAAGGATATGTTATTGAAGCCGAGGATTTGGTATATGCTAATATTCGTGTGAATGCTGCAAGAAATGGTTTTAATGGTTATAACCATGCTGGTGGATTGGTTTCAAAAGGGAATAGTGCTTTAGGAAAAACATTCCGCTTAGGGGCGATGTTGAATCCTCTTTTTGATAGTACCTTATTGAATTTTGCCTCAATTTTGGCAACTGAAAACGGTACGAAAGTGACGATTTCTAATTTGCCCATTGGAACTATTTTGACCGATGGTACTGTGATCAACGGGCCAATAACGGTGACGCTTAACAAAAATGAAAGCTATGTTTTGGCACTAGAAAACAATAGTGCTGCGAGTATTCCTTCGAATAGTGCGAAAATGATTGGCGCCTTGGTAGAATCGGATAAAGCGGTAGCGGTTAACTCGGGTTCGTTTTGTGGAAGTAATAGTACAGTGGTGAACGGCGCTGGAAATCCGACAGGACGTGATGTAGGATTTGATCAAATTGTACCCATTGAGCGCACGGGAACCGAATATATTTTTGCCAAAGGATTAGGAACCGATGAATTGGAACGTGTTTTACTAGTGGCGCATACAGACCAAACTAAAATATTTATTAACGGTGGTGGTACTCCTTTTGCTACCTTAAATAAAGGAGAATATGTGGCGATTGATGGTGCCAATTTTATTAATGAAAGTATGTATGTTACTACTTCTGAAAAAGTTTTTGCCTATCAAAGTATTGGAGGGACAGCTTCACCAGCCAATCAAAATATGTTTTTTGTTCCGCCTTTGAATTGTTCTACACCAAACGTGGTGGATAATATTCCTAACATTCAAGAAATAGGTAGCGTCATTTATGACGGTGGATTGAATATTATTACTGAAACTGGAGCAACGGTTTTGGTCAATAATTCACCTATTAGTGCCAGCCCACAATCGATTACTGGAAATACTGGATTTGTAAGGTACACTGTTTCTGGACTAAACGGAAATATAGCCGTAAAATCGACCAAACAAGTGTATGTTTCTTATTTTGCAACTAACGGAGCAGCAACCTATGGTGGTTACTACTCTGGCTTTGATTTGAAACCAGAAATTGTATCGGATAAAATTACTGTAGGGACCTCGTCGTGTATCCCTAATGTTGTTTTAAAAATTAGTAGCTTATCAGCTTATGATACGTTTCAATGGTACAAAGATGATGTAGCGATTCCGTTGGCTACTACCAACATCTATACACCAACTACGCCCGGTTATTACCAAGTAAGAGGAAGTATTTCTGGCTGTTTGAGCGATGTTTTTTCAGATAAAATACCAGTTAGTGATTGTGCCAAAGACGATGACAATGATGGTACGAATAACAATATTGATATTGACTGGGACAATGATGGCATAGTAAACAGTACCGAAAGCATTACCTTGTTGCTTAACCAAAGTACGCCTTTAACATCAAGTGATTATGATGGAATAGTAACAGGCACAGGAACGATTTCTGGTTATCCTCTTTATGGATTTGTTTCTGAAGTACCCGCCGTTAAAAACACTCCAAATAGCTATACTTTGACCTTCAAAAAACCAGAAACTATTACTTTTCAGTACATAATAGATGGTAATGCTCAAACTACACCTGTTGGCGATTTAGGCAATGGAGATGGAGATTTCGTAGTTAGTGCTCCCACGAATCAGACGCTAACAATTATCAATCCATTCGATGATGTCTTAATTGACACCAATTTTGATGGAATTTATGAAAGTGGAGTACAAGAATTTACCTCTTTTGAAGTTCGTTTTCGATTTAAAAGCACTACACCTATTCCACAAGGTGCTGCACGTTTTAAAATTCAAGGATACAAAATTACAGCCTTAACATTTAAACATTACAACCTTTCGGAAACAACTAGCAATCGTGTTGCATTTATGCTAGGCCAAAATATAGAAACGGACTCTGATGCAGATGGTAACCCAAACACCTTGGATTTAGATAGTGACAACGATGGAATTCCGGATAGTATTGAAGCGCAAGGAAAAGGTTTTAAATCGTTTACTGGTGTAGATACTAACAAAAACGGCTTAGATGATGCCTTTGAACCTGGATTACAACCCATTAATTCTGATATTGATGGAACTTCTAGCTATACTGGCTATGACTACTTAGATCTTGATAGCGACAATGACGGTATCTTTGATGTTGTTGAAGCAGGACACAACGCCGCCGATGCCAACAAAGACGGAAAAGTAGACGGAAATATTGGTTTGAATGGTTTATTAGACAGCTTAGAAACCACCCCAGATAGTGGAAAATTGAAATATACCCTAGCTGATTCTGATGCAGATGGCAACTTTAACTATCTTGAATTAGACAGCGATGATGATGGTTGCAAAGACGTCATCGAAGCTGGCTTCCTAGATGGCGACGCTGATGGATTATTAGGAAATAGTCCAGTGACGGTAAACGATAAAGGAGTTGTTACATCGGGAACTGGATATACTACACCAAATGCTAATTATACCCTTGGAGCACCCATTGCCATTACTACTCAACCTAGCAATAAATCACAATGTCTTCTGCAAAGTACTACTTTTGAAGTGGTCTCTACTGCAGAAAGTTTCCAATGGGAATTAAGCACCGATGGTACAACTTGGACGACACTTACGAATAATGCAAACTATGCTGGCGTTACCACCAAAACACTACAAGTCAATGGTATTGCCGCAAGTATGAATGGCTACAGCTATCGTGTACAATTGAACAGCGTAGGAAACTCTTGTGGCCTAACTTCTACAGTAGCAACATTAACCACATTGGCATTACCAACTGTAGTCACAAGTATCACGTTGAAACAATGTGACGACAACATTGATGGTATCTCTGATTTTAATCTCACCGAAAAAAATAGTTTCATTAGTGCAAATTATATAAATGAAACTTTTACCTATTTCAAGACTGCTGCTGGCGCCACTACCAATGATGCAGCAACAAAAATTGCTGACCCAACAAAATATACCAGTGGTATAGGAAGCGTTTGGGCAAGAGTAGAAAACACCAATGGATGCTTTAGTATAAGTGAAATAAAATTAATCGTTTCGGCGACACAAATCCCAGCAACTTTTAAACGTAATTTTACGGTTTGCGATGATTATATAGATGCCACAAACGACGACAAAGACGGAATCGCTACCTTTAATTTTAGTAGTGTAACTAGTGATATTCAAGCGCTACTTCCTGCTCCTAGTTCGGCTTACACCATAAAATATTTCCCTACTCAAGCAGATGCTTTAGCAGAAACTAATGAAATCACGAATACTACATCTTATAGAAATACCATAGCAAATCAACACCCTATTTTTGTGCGGGTCGATTCTAATCTAGATAATGCTTGTTTTGGTTTAGGAAATTATGTAACATTAACTGTTGAAAAATTACCAATCGCAAATCTAATTGCAGATTACAAAGAATGTGATGAAATTAGCAATGATGCCATTTTTACTTTCAATACAGCAACTTTAGAAACGGATCTATTGAAAGGACAATCCAACGTGGCGGTTACCTATTTTGACGAAAACAACAATCCGCTGCCAAGTCCATTTCCATCCAATTTTGCCACAAAATCACAAACCATAAAAGCTCGAGTAACGAACATTCTTACTAATACAAACAATGGTGTTCCTTGTTACGACGAAACTACAATCAAATTCATTGTAGACGTTCATCCTGTAGCGAATGTAGTAAACATTCCAGCGGCATGTGATGATACAAACCCAAGTGATACCGATGGACTAAATGCTTTTGATACCAGCACTATAGAAAGCCAATTGCTACAAGGACAAACTGGAATGGTGGTTCGTTATTTTGATGCAAACAATAATTCATTACCAAGTCCGTTGCCAAATCCTTTTATTACCGCTACACAAAATGTTAGAGTAACGGTTGAAAACCCAAAAAATACAACTTGCATAGAAGAGACCTTACTGTCTTTTGTAGTAAATCCTTTGCCTAATATTAATTTGAACAAAGATGGTGTAGAAGATCAGTTGGTTTGTACCAATTTGCCCACCTTTACCGTCCAAATCAATGGAGGAATTAATGATGGAACCCTAACTACTAATTATACCTATGTTTGGAAAAAAGACGGAGCTGTTGTAGCAGGACAAACCGGTTATACTTTGGATGTCAATAGTGAAGGGCTTTATACCGTTGATGTTGCTACTTCACAAGGATGTAGCAGAACGAGAACAATAAAAGTAACCGCATCTGACATAGCCAAAATCGAATCGGTTGAAATTGTTGATTTGAATGATGTCAATAAAGTAACCATTATTGTTTCTGGTTCAGGAGATTATGAATACAGTTTAAATGATGCTACTGGTCCTTTTATTTCTTCAAATGTGTTTGAGAACATTCCTTCTGGAATTCACACAATCTATGTAAATGATAAAAATGGATGTGGAATTGTGAGTAAAGAAGTCGCTGTAGTTGGTGCGCCAAAATACTTTACCCCAAACGGAGATGGATATAACGATTACTGGAATATTAAAGGAACCAATACTACCGCCAACTCAAAATCTGTGATTCGTATTTTTGATCGATATGGTAAATTACTCAAACAAATATTCCCTAACAGCAATGGTTGGGACGGAACCTTCAATGGTCAGGCCCTTCCCTCTGATGATTATTGGTATACCCTTGTGCTCGAAGATGGCCGAGAAATTAAAGGGCATTTTGCACTGAAACGATAATTATTTTAAAATAAGTTAATCCATAAAGATATTTATGAAAAAACATAAGGATGAAAAAAATTATTTTGAGTATTTCATATAATACATTTACTAATACCGCTATCTTAACATAATATGACTATCCGTGACTAGTACCATTTCACAGAATAAATTAGCTGTTGCATGTTTTTCACAAATATAATCCTTTCTGATCTTTGCGTCTTCGCGACTTTGCGAGCCCAATTTCACGCAAAGGCGCAAAGACGCAAAGTATATTGTCACTATTTAGACTATTGGTATGAGTTGTTACGGACAGTCATATAAAACAAATCAGCGAAAATCTGCACCATCCGTGTAATAAGTGTTCCATAGTTGAATTGCTGGTACACATAGCGGACAGTAATATAACATAAAACATATTATACAAAACTCTCAATAACTATTTTTTTAGTGAAAAATAAAACAAAATGTTAAAATTATTACTTCTCTTTTTTGGAATAAGTAGCTTATTTACAATGCAAAACACAACGATTACTATTACAGTCACTGGAATAAAAAACAATACTGGAAAGCTTACTGCAGAAGTTTACAACTCGAAAGGAACGTTTTTAAAAAAGGCCTTTAAAATTAATTCTTCAACTATAAAATACAATACAGCAACGGTTGTATTTAATGATTTATCCAAATCCGAATACACTGTTATGGTCTACCATGATGAAAATAACAATGGAAAATTGGATAAAAATTTTATCGGAATGCCGAAAGAAGCAGTAGCTTGTTCCAATAATGCTAAGGGATTTATGGGGCCACCAAAATATGAAGATGTAAAGTTTTCTCTTGCTGCTGACTCAAAAATTACAATTAAAATGAATGATAAACTATAATTTCTAATGGCACCAATGTTGTGTTAGGGATAGCAGCGGCATCCTTTTTGGGGCTTTTTTCTAGCCCCAAAAAGATATAGCGGATAGCCCGACCCGCATTTTTCTTGCGGGAAACACCAAAAAAAAATCCCAAACTCCATTACTTTGGAATTTGGGATTTACTATTTTGTGATTAAAAAAAATTTAAACTTTAAATCTTTTTCTATCCGTTTCTGTTAAATAGATTTTTCTCAAACGAATAGATTTTGGCGTAACCTCAACATATTCATCTTTTTGAATGTACTCTAAAGCTTCTTCCAATGAAAAGATAATTGGAGGAATAATTCTAGCTTTTTCATCATTTCCAGAAGAACGCACGTTAGATTGTTTTTTCTCTTTCGTTACGTTTACACACATATCATCTCCACGAGAATTTTCTCCAATAACCTGTCCTTCGTAGATTTCAGCATTTGGCTCAACGAAAAATTTACCACGATCTTGCAATTTATCAATAGAATAAGGAATAGCTTTTCCTTTTTCCATAGAGATCAATGAACCTTTGTTACGTCCAGCGATTTCACCTTTGTAAGGCTCATAACCGATAAAACGGTGTGCCATAATAGCTTCACCGGCAGTAGCAGTAAGCAATTGGTTACGCAATCCAATAATTCCACGAGATGGAATATTGAACTTGATAATCATACGTTCCCCTTTGGTTTCCATACTCAACATCTCTCCTTTACGTAAAGTGACAAACTCAACGGCTCTTCCTGAAAGTGATTCTGGTAAATCGATAGTTAACTCTTCAATTGGTTCACATTTTTTACCATAAATTTCTTTGTTGATTACTTGTGGTTGACCAATTTGCAATTCGTATCCTTCTCTTCTCATGGTTTCAATAAGAACAGATAAGTGCAATAC
>CAUPCW010000041.1:0-26956 GCA_963509895.1 uncultured Flavobacterium sp. | reverse complement strand
GTGCCTTGAGTGGTGATTGGGAATACGGTGCTGGTAGTACCTGTGATGGTGCCTGAACAAGCATCGGTAGTGGTTGGTGCGGTTGGGGTAACAGAACATTGACCCGTTACATCGGCTAGTGTTGGAACAACTGGTGCGGTGGTATCGTCTATAATAATGTTTTGATTCGCTGTTACTACTTGACCGTTACCATCATCAAAACTCCAAGTCACTACTGTAGTGCCTTGAGTGGTGATTGGGAATACGGTACTGGTAGTACCTGTGATGGTGCCTGAACAGGCATCGGTAGTGGTTGGTGCGGTTGGGGTAACAGAACATTGACCCGTTACATCGGCTAGTGTTGGAACAACTGGTGCTGTGGTATCTGCAATTGTTACCAATACCGATGCTGAATTTACCGATAAACAAACGCCACTTTGAACTACTGCTCTAAAATAAGTGTTGGCAGTTAGATTGCCAATGGTCGATCCCGTCAGGGTAGTTGATGTTCCTACAATATCTGTTGGGGAAGTAAAGGCCGAATCGCTAGATTTTTGCCATTTTACTACACTTCCTGTGTTACCACTTAAAGTCAAATCTATAGGTGATGTTCCTGAACAAATCGTTTGAGTGGGTGATACCGTTCCTCCTACTGTTGTAGGGTTAACACTTAAAGTAACATTTCGAGTAAACGCTTGAGTACAACTTGGCGTAGCACTTGTTGTAGTGATTCCTGTGATTTGTAATGTCTGTCCATTATTAGCAGCCGTTAAAGCAGCAGAAGTAAAACTCGCAGCTCCTGATCCATTGGCAACAACTCCTGTAACTGCCGTTTGAGCAACTCCATTTATTGTGTAAGCTACCGTTGAAGTACTACCAGCCAACAATCCTGTTAAATTAATTGTTGCACCTGTGCCATCACAAACGGTTGATGCTTGTGCTGCTCCTGTTAATGTTGGTAATGGATTAACAGTTACTGTTATTACTGAGGTTGGATCTGACTCTCCTAATGTAGAAATAGCAATTCTGCGATAAGACGTTGTAACAGTTAATCCTGCGGGAACATCATAAGTCGACAGAGTCGCCCCAGAAATTGTGTTCCAAGTACTAAAGGGACTAACTGCACTTTCCCATCTGTAAGTTATAGTCCCAACGCCTACAGCATCTATTGTACTTGTAAATGCTGCTGGATTTCCTCCACTACAAATAGTCTGATTTGATGCGATTGAACCAGGTAAAACAGTAACTCTTACATAAGCCGTCGCTTTATCACAAATTGTTGGAGTCAAACCAGTTGAACATAATTCATATTCTATAGAATAAATTCCATTAACTGTACCTGATGCAACAGTAATAATACCCGCAGCATTTATTGTTAGTTGACCTTCAGTTTTAGGTGTCACTGAAGTATTTGAATTAGTTACAGCGATTCCATCTAAAAGATCGTTAGCGTTAACAGAAGTAACTAAAGTAGATCCCGAAATTACTGTTGCAAATGGTGAAGCTAAACTACCATCATTAACTGCATCTATTGGAATACAGTTTACTTGATATGGAGTTGAGGCAACAGATAATCCACAAGATTTAGTACCAGCTACTGAATAAGAACCTATTTCAGTAGGAGTATATGTTTGACTTGTAGCACCAGGAATCAAGATATCATTTAAGTACCACTGGTAGGGCTCCAAACCAGGCTCAGCAGATAAAGCACTTACACAACCTGATCCATTAAGTGACGGAGGATTTTGCTGTGTAGAGTTATCATTGTAAGAGGATAAATAAGAAGCCATTGAATAACCATCCCCCTGTTGCACCATACTGATACTCATTCGTATCGCTGAGGTAAAAATAAGATCAGCAGGATCCGATAATTGGACATTAGTGAAATCTATTAGATAAAATCCTGTAGTTCCTATCTGTCTTCTGGTCCCTGCTATAGTTTCAAGATCAGTACTATTCATAAAAACCTTTTCTGTTGCACTATTTATCAAGACATAACCAAAATACTTTATATTACTATTATTATAACGAGTAAACTTTTTTGTTTCTACTCTAAATGACCCTGTACATGAACTAACTGGAGCTACGCAGGCCATATCCACCTCACAACCATCAGCAGTTCCAGAATAGACCATAATTTTCTTATCGGATGAAATAACAGAAGCTGAATACTGGACCCCGTTAATTCCATGAAAAATATTTTGAAAACTTCCAGCTGTTGTTAACGTGTAAGTATTTGTAGCTGTAACAACTCCTGAGGGATTAACTGTACTAACCGTTACTGTTGTATTATTTTCTGTAGCAATAAAAATCGTTTGTTCTGATAAATTCGTTCCGGTTCCTGATGTACCATTTCCTCTTACTACTAAATAATTAGAACCTAAAACTCGTACTGGAGGAATCTGATTTAAAACAGCATCTCCACAGCCACCGGGTGTATCTCGCCATTGTCCAGAATTCATTACTACTGGCTTTGAGGCAGTTACCAAAGACCCTATAGCAGATTGAAAAAGATAAGATTGACCCGAATTTAATGTAACCAAAACGGATCCATTTACTGAAACTATTGTGTTGTTATCAATTGCCATCACAGAGTATACTGGTGCCGCAGCCGCAGCTGGAAATCCAGCTGGAGCATAAGCATAAAGTCCTGCAAAATTAGAACGATAATACCCAACTCTAAAAGAAGAACCAATGGCTTCGTTACCATAACTTGATAATGAGGAATTACCCTTAATTTGATTAGGATTACCTCCATTTACTGCATCACTCTCAACATTTCTAACAGATACCGAAATTTGTGAAGCACTAGAAAAAATCAGACCTCTATCATTATAGATTGTATTGATTGCATTGGCTGGTCTTGATGCAGGAGCGCCGGTTGGTCTATAAGCAACTGGCGTACCAGACGTTACGCTTAAAGTCGTTATAACTGTACCATCACTCTTGGTTATCGTTACACTAGCCGTTCCTGAAGCAGAGGATACAACAAACTCATTAGCATCAGATGAATAATCCCATGGTGCAGCTGCAATATAATGTTTCGTGGAGTACTGAGAAAAAATCGATTGACACGAAAACAACACTAAAATTAAAAGAAATACTTTATTTGCTTTAAAATTGAAAAAACTAAAAGGAACAAAATAATTTGGGGTAAAGTTTTTAATCATAAATAAATAATAATTCAAATTTGTTGATAAGTTCTTTTTTAAATTAACAATAACTGCCTCCACTAAATAAAATGTAGGTGCGAAACTATGAACAGATTTCACACCAAGTAAGAATTTATACGTAGAATTAGTACTACAAAAAAACTTTTTAATAATTGACAAAATTAGCAGTATTTTAATCATAACATAATAATTATTAGTGATTTAAGTAAAAAATCGATTAAATACACAATTATATCGATGAAATGCATCTTTTTCTTATAATTATTAAAAATTTAATCCATTTAAAGAGCAAAATAAATCGATAAAATGAATGTTTTTTAATAAAATATATTTTTTTTCTTGTTAATAATCTATATGGATTTTTATAAAAAAACGTGGCTATAGGTATTAATACGTGTTTTGCATTAAGTCTATCCTAATGATTATAAATCATATACAAAAAACTAACCAATAACAAGGAAATATGAAGTAGTGAAATGAATAACCTCGTAGGAATGCGAACGAATAAAGTAATTAGTACCACTTAAAAAACTATTGAAGTCACTGTATCCCCAGCAAAACATGGAATAAATTAGTAGTTGTGAAAAAAAATAGTAGTTCAGAAGTTTCTTTTCAAAGAGTAGAAAAAATTTTAAAATAAAAAAAACCATTTAGAAACTGAAATTATATTTTTCATTTATTGGAAGAGTGTCCAAAAATTGGAAAGAAGTACTGCAAAAAGTTAAAAAACAAAAAAACTTATCATAACCGAATTATAAATACCAAAAAACCACCAAAGACTTCTGAATATATCAAAAAGTCCTTAGTGGCTAAACGGTAATAATGATGTTATAACTTCAGTAATTATAAATTATCTATTTCTTCCTGAACAATTTCCCAGTCCATGAGTAATTGATCTAATTCCTTTTTCTTTTTATTGTATGCAATAAAAAATTTAGCATCTTCAATATGTTTGTCATAATTAGAAGCCAACATTTTATCATCATGTTGAATATCGATTTCCAATTGCTTAATTTGACTTTCGATTTTGCTCAATTTATTATGTAATGCTTTATTCCTCTTTTGATCTTCGTAGGAAGATTTAGACTTTGCATTATCTTTTGAAAAAGTCTGCTTTTGAATATCTTTTTTCTCTACCTCACGCATATTTTCAAGATTGCGTTGCTCCAAGAAATAATTAATATCACCTAAATACTCCTTTATTTTTTGATCTTTAAATTCATAAACAATATTCGACATGCCTTGAAGAAAATCACGATCATGGGATACCAATAATAGAGTTCCTCCAAATTTTTGCAATGCGGCTTTCAAAACATTCTTGGACTTAATATCTAAATGATTGGTAGGTTCGTCCATCAATAGTACATTTATGGGTTGCAAAAGTAACTTACATAATGCCAGCCTATTTCTTTCTCCCCCTGAAAGCACTTTTACTTTTTTCTCCACATCATCGCCTCGAAATAAAAAGGAGCCTAACATGTCACGCACTTTCATTCTATTGGTATCGACCGCAGCATCCTCCATCGTTTGCAACAATGTAATTTCGCCATCTAAGTATTCGGCTTGATTTTGAGCAAAATAGCCTAATTGCACATTATGTCCTAACTTAATAGCGCCTTGATATTCAAATTCATTTACCAAAGCCTTAATGAAAGTGGATTTACCTTGACCATTTTGACCTACAAAGGCAATCTTACTGCCACGTTCAACCAAGAGGTTGATGTCTTTTAAAATCGTTTTATCACCGTAGCTTTTAGTTACATTTTCAGCTTCCACTACAACTCTACCGGGTTCTTTAGAAACTGGAAAAGAAATATTCATAACCGAATTATCGTCTTCATCTACTTCAATTCGTTCCACTTTATCCAATTTTTTGATTAAAGACTGAGCCATGGATGCTTTGGAAGCTTTGGCTCGAAACTTTTCAATTAGCTTCTCGGTTTCTTCAATTTTTTTGGCTTGATTTTTTTGAGTGGCTAGCTGCTTTTCTCTAATTTCATGTCGTAATTCAAGATATTGAGAATAAGGCTTATTGAAATCATATGCTTTTCCTAAAGAAATTTCAATCGTTCTGTTAGTTACATTATCCAAAAACATCTTATCATGCGAAACAATAACTACAACTCCAGGGAAATTTCTCAAAAATCCTTCTAACCAAATAATACTTTCAATATCCAAGTGGTTTGTAGGCTCATCAAGCAAAAGAATGTCATTAGATTGTAAAAGCAATTTGGCTAATTCAATTCGCATTCTCCAACCACCAGAAAAAGTCTCGGTTTGATTATCAAATACGTCACGTTTAAAACCTAAACCCAACAAAATTTTCTCCGTGTCACCCACATAATTATAACCTCCCAATAATTCAAAACGATGAGTATAATCAGACAAATCTTCAATAATTTTGCTGTATTCCTCACTTTCATAATCGGTACGAGTCACCAATTGATGATTAATTTCTTCCAGCTTTTTTTCGACAATCTTTATTTCGATAAAAGCTTCATAAGCCTCCTCTAAGACCGTTCTTCCCGCCTCAAAATCGATATCTTGACGCAAAAAACCCATTCTGATTTCTTTTTCTTGTGCTAAACTCCCCGAATCTGGTGCAAAATCACGAGCTAAAATTTTAAGCATAGTAGATTTACCCGCTCCATTTTTGCCAACAAGTCCTACTCTATCGCCTGCGCCCAAGCGAAAAGTTACTTCTTCAAACAAATAAGAACCACCAAAAGAAACCGATAAATTGTGTATATTAAGCATAGATTGTGACTAAGGTTACATGGGTAGCAATCTAAAATTGTACCTTTGATAAAAAATTTTTGCAAATGTTAAAAAAAGGATCCAAACTAAATAGCATTTTAACAGGAACTTGTCCGAAATGCCAGAATGAAAGTATGTACGAGGATAAAAATCCCCTTAATCTTAGTAAAGTTCTAAAAATGAATGAAACTTGTAGCCATTGTGGCTTACGGTATCAAATAGAGCCTTCTTTTTTTTATGGATCAATGTATGTAAGTTATGCATTAAATGTGGCTGTGGGTATTGCTGCATTTATTGTTTCCTATGTTTTCTTTGCAACAAGCATAAAAAATTCTTTTTTTGCAATAATAGCATCATTACTAATTTTATTTCCTTGGGTTTTACGATGGTCAAGAAACATATACATTAATCTTTTTGTTAGTTATGACCCAAATAATTCCAAAAGCTGAGTTATTTTTTAAATTTCTTTAAGAATCGCATCCAATTAATTTCATTTGGCAAAGGCATTTTATTTTCAATATGATTATACAACGCTTTTGCCATTGATGGTCCAAGCATAACGCCTCTGGTACCAAGGCCATTTAGCACATGCAACTGTGAATAGGTCTCATGTGTACCAACTAAAGGTCTTCGGTCACGAACGGTTGGTCTAACACCCGCAAAATGCTGGACAACCTCAAACTCACAATCAATAATTTCTTTAATTCTATCTATTAATTCATCTTTACCTTCGGCTGTAGGCAAATCGGTTTTGTCTTTCCAATTATAGGTGGCTCCAACTTTAAAAAAACCATCTCCCAAAGGTAAAATAAAGACACTAGTATTTACAATTACATCAATTGTCAACATTGGGGCTTTTATTATAAAAAGCTCTCCTTTTGTACCATCAAGTGGCAAGAAATTAAAGAACGGATTGTGATGCAAACCAAAACCTTCAGCAAATATTAAATGTTTCGCTGAAATCCCGTTGTAAACAATTCCATCATCAGTAAAAACTACATTTGCATAAATAAACTCTTCACTAATAAAAAAATTTGATTCAACTAAATAGTCTCTATACTGTTGTAGCAAAAGCGCGGTATCAACATAACCTGTGTGAAGCACTTCACCATAACCAAATGGTGCATGGATACTATTATATTTAGAAAATCTAAGAGTAGTCGACAAGAAAGGAGTCAGTCCCTTTTTATCAGCTGCCAAAAACCAATTATTTTGTTCTTCAATTGAAAAAAACTTACGTAAAATAGGCATTTTATTGTCGAAAGTCATTTCTAATTTTTCTTGCAATGAAATATAAAATTCATTCATGTCTTGCAATTGTTCAGCAGCATTCCAAACTTCAGTGAAACGCTTAAGGATAACTGGATTATATAAACCTCCAGCAATTTTAGATGAATTTTGTGAGTTATTATCCATCACGATAATACTTTTTTTATTCTTTAAAGCAATTTCAGCAAATGAAATTCCAGCCAAACCAGCTCCAACAATTAAATAATCAATCATTTCATACACATATTAAAACATAATAAAAAATAAAAAAACTCTTACCTAAAGGGTAAGAGTTTTTAGTATTGTAACTAATTAAATTAGTAGTTCCACATATCTTGTTCGAAGTTGCGGATTTTTTCTTTAATTCTTTCGGATTCGATAAGTTGGTTTTGAGAATTATCTTTCATGTATTCTTCGATAGAACGGTCACCGTAAACATTTTCCTCTTTGTAAACCACTGCATTGAATCTTCTTGAGTTCAAAATTTGATCAAAAGAAATAGGCATAGATGAATTTTTTTCATTGAAAGCTTTTGCTTCGTGCAAAACTTCTCTTGCAGCTGGGAAAAACACCCAAAATAATTCAATATAATCCTTTTCTTCACTATTCATAGTGTAAACATCAGGAGTTACAGGGCAAATTCCTAGTAAACGATACTTTAATTCACTTTGACGTTTATCAAAATACCAGAAACCTTTAATCTTATATTGACTAACATCTTGAGCAGTAAGATCTTGCTTTAAAATATACTCAGATGGAATAGTCTTCGTTGGACCTACTGTTTCATCAACATAAGTTACTGTTTTCTTTTTTCCAGTTCCTGTAACCACTTTTTTCTTTACCACTCTAGATCTGTATGCGTCTGGATCTTGATTGATCAATTCACGCCCTGCATCAGTAGTATCAATACGAGATAATGACCCTTGTATATCTTTAAGAGATTTTTTTGTATTAAAATAACTATCGGTATATACTTCGGTAATTTTCCCTGACTTCATTGCTTTAGTTAACACATCATACAAAGAACGCCTGTCTGTGCCAATGTTAGCAGTATCAATAGGAAAATATAAAGGAAAGTTGATTTTTTCACTTAAATCAACAATTTCCCATGTCGTTTTACCCATCAAAATATCTCTGTCATGAACATAGCCATAAGCTAATGGCTTATCATTATCAGAAATACGCTGAGCTGCAGTTTTAAGTCCAATTTCACTAGGTTTTTTGGCATTCAAAAGATTGGATTGTGAAAATCCAGCTGCACTACCTAATACAGTGACAATAGCTATTAAAAAAAATCTTACATTCATCATGGTGTCCTTATAAATATTGGAGTAGTTTTTACAAACGTACTATTATTGTATTTCGTAAATTACTGGAGCTGTTCTAGGTAATAAATAACTACCAGCACCCACTAACTTAGTTTTGATTTCAGAAATCGTAACTTGATCTCCTCTACCCGCTTTTGATAATGCAGTAACACATTGAGCATTTAATCGACTTCCTTGTACAACCACAGTTGGTTGTCCAGCTATTTTAAAGTTGAATCCAACAACATCTAATCCAACCTCAAAATCGAAATCAACTAATTTTGCACCAATAGTTGCTACTTGAAGATTTGATTTAGGTCCTTTAACAACACCCATCTCGCCTCTAATTGTTCCAGCAGGACCAGGAATACCTTTAATTCTATACACTTTCTTGTCAGAAGCCATTTTACCATCAGACATTTTTCCAGTTACATTAATAACTACTTCAGTACCTGTACCTGGGCTCATGTTGTATTTTCCGTTTCCAACTTTTGTCAAACCTGGAGCCGAAGCCACAACATCTTTATCAGAAATTCCAGCAAAAGAGATAGACATTGGATTCACTACACCACGATATACTACATTCATCTTATCAGCAGAAATAGTAGCAGAATTTGGTCTTGGAACAACAACATACTTGCCTTCAAATTTTAATGGAATGGTTTTACCATCTTCTAAAAATGTAAATTGACCATTAATATTTTGTTCACCAACACCTCCTGCAGTAAGAGAAATAACGGCTTGTCCATTTTCTAATCTACCAGGACCTTGAAAAGAAGTTGGTTTAGTGTTTTCGTCATAACGACCTAAAACCACTTTACCTTTTACATTCTCTCCTTGGAAATAAGCATTTTTCTCTAAAACTACAATTGCTTGGTAGTTGCTGTAAGAAGCCGCTTCAACTGCCGCTTTTCCTAAGGCAGAGTTGTAAACATCAGCTTCCGCTTTTTTAACATCATTTTGCCAAGCAGAAAGTTTTGCTACAGAAGCTACAGCAGGAAAACCTTTAAAATGATAAGACAAATACTTAATTTTGTTTCCGTCTTTATCTTTAACATCAGCAACACTAAATTTATTTTCAACTTCGCTAACTATTGCAGCATATTTTTTGTCAGTTCCTAAAGCTGTTTTCATATCAGCTTTATACTTTTCAATTTTCGCAATAATCTCACTACCTTTTTTAGTATAGCCTTCACCAATGAACCAGTTGTCAATATTGTCGCCTTTGTCCATATTTTCGTATGGTAACTTCCCTGTTTCAGTATCTACTGTAAAACCTTTAAGAACATCTGTTTTTAAAGTGGCAACATAGGCATCAAACTCTTTAGTAATAACTTCAACTTTGTGAGCTGTTGCAGCAGCTGCAACGAAATCACCTTTAGCTTCAGCCGCCTTAGTATCTAAGGACATTAATAAAGACTGATTGTTTTGAGTGGAAGCAGCATTTGCGCTTTCAAATTTCTCATTCATTAATCCGAAAGCAGATAAAACTTCTTTGGACATATTCATTGCTAACATTGCGATGAAAACCAGATACATCAGGTTAATCATCTTCTGTCTAGGGGTTAATTTTCCTCCTGCCATTTTTTCTAAATAATTAGTTTAATAAATAATAATTTTAGTCTAAAACTAATTATCCTTTGTTGTTCATTGCAGAAAGCATACCTCCATAAACATTGTTTAATGAAGCGATGTTTGCGGTCATTGAAGCCATTTGCTCTTTCAATTTACCAGCATTTTCAGCGATTTCTTTGTTCGCCTCAGCGTTTCTTGAAGCACTTTCTAATTGAACTTTATATAAACTATTTAATGATTCCATTTGAGCTGCAGCCATAGAAAGCTCCTCGCTGTATTTTTTTGTAGAAGCAATAGAATCAACTGTTGGAGAAATTGCCTTAGCAGCACCTTCGAAATTTTTGATACTATTTCCTAAGCTTGACATCAATTCAGAGTCAATTTTAGCTTCTTTCAACATGGCATCCAATTTTTGAGATAAAATACCTTGTGCATCTACTTTCTCTTCTTTTTTAACTTGAGATTTAGCTTGACCATTGGCTAATTCAGGATAAACTAAAGTCCAATCCAATTCGTCTTCTACTGGCTCGAAAGCTGATAAAGCAAAAATTCCTGCCTCAACTAAAAGACCGATTGACAACATCAACGTTCCAGTTAAAGGTCCTAATTCAAAGTGAGTAATTTTGAATAATGCTCCGATAATAACTACTGCCGCCCCCATACCGTAAGCGAAATTCATTGTTTTTTTGCTTAATAATGCCATAATAATTTGATTTTAGGTTAATTAAAAATATTTAGATTTGGTTTATATACTATTTTTTTACTTTGTTACCTGTAACTTGAGTTCCCATATAATCTTGAACAGTTCTAAATCCGATAAAGCTTCTTGCTGAATCAGCATATTCAAAATCTCTAGTACTTACTTGTAAGAAGTAAGCAACATCTTTCCATGATCCGCCACGTACTACTTTACGTTTGTTTGAAGCATCAGAAACGTTTGGATTCATTGTTGAAACATATTCGAATCCGTTTGGATCATATGCATCATTTGTCCATTCTGAAACATTACCAGCCATGTTGTACAAATTATACCCGTTTGGCTCATAAGACTTAGCTTCAACTGTATACAATGCATTATCTGCAGCGTAGTCACCACGACTTGGCTTAAAATTGGCCAAGAAACATCCTCTATCGTTTTTAGTGTAAGGTCCTCCCCAAGGGTAAGTAGCTGATTCAAGACCTCCTCTAGCTGAGTATTCCCATTCCGCTTCAGTAGGTAAACGGAAAGAATTCACTAAATCGCGTCCTTTTTGCTTGTTTTTGATGTAGGTGTTTTTGTTTTGTGTTCTCCAGGCGCAAAAAGCTTTGGCTTGCGTCCATTTTACACCAACTACAGGATATTCTCCATATGCTTTGTGCCAAAAGTAATCATTATGCATTGGTTCATTATAGGAATAAGCATAATCTTTAATCCAAACAGTAGTGTCAGGATAAACATTGATTTCTTCGGTTCTAATAAAATCTTTTCTAGTACCTTTCTTAGCTTTAGCAGCTGCTTGAATATCCATCCAAGTGTATTTGAACTTCAATTTATTTACATCAATTGTTCTAAGACCGTTGTAGGATTGGTCTATTGGCAAATACATTGAATCCATAACCTCAGCATAATACTCATCTGGATATTTCTTCGTGTCTTTAATTAATTTAACCTTACGATTCAATTTTCTATTCTCTGTACCAACACTATAATAGTTGTCATACATGTATTTGTCGTAAGCAGTCATCTTGGTAGGATCGGAATCATTAAAAGCAAAATCTCCAATACTTCCGGTATTTTTACCTTTACCATCAGCGGCTTTTTGCCCACTATCTTCCGCAAGAATCGCTAAACGAACTCTAATCGTAGAATCTTTTACCCATTCTACAAAAGAACGGTATTCGCTATTTGTAATTTCGGTTTCGTCCATGTAAAATGAACGTACGGTAACGGTTTTAGTCGGTGCATCGTCGACAGCAGCAATATCATCTTCTGATTTACCCATGATAAAAGAACCACCTGGAACTAATGTCATTCCATAAGGCTTTTCTGGGTGCCACTTACCTCCTTTAACTCCTACTAACTCTCCTTTATCGCTTGATTTACCACAGCCTATTAACAGAGTTAAAAATGCCGTAAACACAATGACTTTCTTCATATAAATTTGGGGGTTAACTATTCATTATTTAAAGTTTGTAAACCTATTTATTATTTTTTAAATAAACAATTTTTACAACGAACAAATCTTTTTTTTTTTTTATTTACTTTTAAACACTGTTTTTACGCTGTGCTTTCCACCATCTTTCAGGCAGTTCTTGGTTACAAGCTGCTAAATATTCTTCATAAGAACAGGGTAACAACGTATTCCTTTTTAATTTATTGCTCCCATTTGTTAAAAAAGGAATTTCTATCCACCAACGGTCGGTTTTATTGCTTTTATAAAATACCAACTCTTCTTCCTCTAACGGTATTATATACTTAAGGTAGTTTTCTTTAGTTCCAAAAGGATACTCCCCTGATCGAAACTGATACCCTTCTATAAAATACCACACAATTTGCGCAATCAAAACGGCTTCTTGTGCACTATTGGCCTGATTAAAAATGCCAAACAAAGACACTTTATCGCTTATACCTGCATATCTTGACAAAGAACAAATCTCCTTACCATTGAATCCATTTGGCGCGAAAGTATTAAAATTTCCGGAATCCGAAGACTTTACAGCCGTTAAATCTAAACTTACTACATCAGCATCTCTAAAAACAGGCTCTGCTAGAGCAATATTATTTGATATTTCGCCTAATCGATAAGCATCAAAATATAATTTTTCTATAATATCTATCTCTTCCTGAGAGTTGTAATACGTTTGATAACCAATATTACAATAATTGAATAAATTATTTGGAGAATCAATGACCATTTTGGTCAAATACGAAGTGCTTGATAAGCGATCTGTTTCTTTTCCAAAATCAAATCTGTTATCAATGGTTACTAAATTAACCATTTGCTCTAATTCATCGTAGGCTCTGTACATGGCATAAGTAAGATCTTGTGATCCTCCTACAACTATTGGAACAATTCCTTTTTTTATCAAGCTGGCTACTACTTTCTTTACTGCAAAATAAGTATCCATTACTGAATTACCTGGTAAAATATCTCCCAGATCTGCAATTCCCATTTTCCAGTTCCCCATAAACAACCCGTAAAGTGATTTACGAACCGCCGTTAAATCAACTGCAAACTGCGCATCAACATCGCCTCTATTCTCAAGAACACCAATTAAAGCAATTTTAATTTCACTTAAATCAGGAAAAGCATCTTCAGTATGTAACGCGATTATACCGCCTATCTGATGAGGGGATAATTCGCTTTTAAAATCTATGATTTCGTTATCAATTGGTACTAGAAAATCAAACTCCATTACTTACTTTTTTTTAGCTACCGTTTTTTTTGCTGCTGTTGTTTTTTTGGGTGCTGCCTTTTTTGCAGGAGCTTTTTTCGCAGGTGTTTTCTTTGCAATCATTTCTTGCACTTCAGCTAAAGTCAGTTTGGAAGCATCAACATCTTTACTTAACTCGATTTTTATCTTTCCTTTGGTAATAACTGAACGTCCCCAACGTGCTTTTTCAACTAAAATCCCTTCGCTTTCCCAATTGTGGATGACTTTATCAATATTTTTTTGTAATTTATCTTCAATTAGAAACTCAATATCTGCTTGAGATAAGTTATCAAAATCAAATTTCTTTGAAACATTGATAAAAATACCATTCCATTTAATGAAAGGGCCAAATCTTCCCGTACCTTTTTGAACACTCTCTCCTTTATAAATCGCAATAGGTGCATCCGCTAATGCCTTTTCATCGATCAATTCTTGAGCACGCTCTAACGAAACATCCAATGGATCTTCTCCTCTTGGCAATGAAATAAAAGCAGCACCGTGGCGTACGTAAGGCCCAAAACGACCATTACTTACCTCAACTTCTTCTCCTTTATATGTTCCTAAATTTTTTGGTAATAAAAATAAATTCAGCGCTTCTTCTAAAGTAATGTTTCCAATATTTTGCTCGTTGCGCAAACTAGCAAACTTTTTGTCTTCGTCTTCAGCATCTCCTATTTGAGCCATTGGACCAAATTTACCCAAACGAACCGAAACTGGTTTTCCTGTAGCAGGGTCGGTTCCTAAAATACGTTCACCACTTTCTCTATCTGCATTGGCTTCTACATCTTTCACATTCGGGTGAAACTTATCATAGAACTCTTGCATCATTTTACTCCACTCAATATTTCCTTCGGCAATCTCATCAAAATCTTGTTCTACTTTTGCGGTAAAATTATAATCTAAGATGGTACCAAAATTTTTCACCAAGAAATCAGTTACAATAGTTCCAATATCAGTTGGCACTAATTTCCCTTTATCCGAGCCCGTATTTTCTTTCAAAACTTTTTCGGCGATTTTTCCAGCTTGAAGCGTAAGTTGTGTATAATTACGCTCTTGTCCTTCCAAAGTTCCTTTTTCTACATAATTTCTATTAATAATAGTAGAAATAGTTGGTGCGTAAGTAGAAGGACGACCAATACCCAGTTCTTCTAACTTTTTAACCAAAGAAGCCTCTGTATATCTTGCAGCAGGTCGAGAATAACGTTCTGTTGCAGTAATGAATGAGTTGGCCAATGGTTCATTAACTTTCAAAGCAGGCAACATCCCTTCTTGCTCTTCCTCATCATCATCATGTCCTTCCAAATATACTTTTAGAAAACCTTCAAAAAGCAACACTTCACCAGAGGCTACAAAAAGCTCACTGTGATTATTAGCCTCAATTTTTACATTGGTACGTTCTAATTCGGCATCACTCATTTGAGAAGCTAAGGTTCTTTTCCAAATCAAATCGTACAAACGCGCTTGGTCTCTATCTACATTTACGGTATGCAAAGACATATCTGTTGGACGAATCGCCTCATGCGCTTCTTGTGCTCCTTTGCTTTTATTAGCAAAAGTTCGTGGCTTAGAAAATTCCTTACCGTATGATTTTATAATTTCGGCTTGAGCCGCTTCCATCGCTTCTTTAGACAAATTCACACTGTCCGTTCTCATGTAAGTAATCAATCCCGCTTCATACAACCGCTGTGCTAACTGCATGGTAATTCCAACTGGTAAATACAATTTACGAGCTGCTTCTTGTTGTAAAGTTGAAGTGGTAAAAGGTGCGGTAGGTGATTTTTTAGTTGGTTTCGTTTCTAAATCTGAAACCTTATATAAGGAATTGGTATTTTTATTTAAAAAATCTTGTGCTTCTTGTTTGGTAGCAAAATTTTTAGCCAATTTAGCTTTTACTGTTTTTCCGGCTTCGTTAGTGAACTCGGCAACAACTGAATAACTAGCTGTAGTCGTAAAATTCTGAATTTCTCTTTCACGTTCAACAATCAAACGAACTGAAACAGATTGTACACGTCCCGCAGAAAGTCCCCCTTTGATTTTTCTCCAAAGTACTGGAGACAACTCATATCCTACTAATCGATCCAAAACACGACGCGCTTGCTGAGCATTCACTAAATTATAGTCAATCTCACGAGGATTATCAATAGCTTTTAGAATAGCATTCTTAGTAATTTCATGAAAAACGATACGTTTGGTTTTTTTAGCATCTAATTTTAACTCTTCTGCTAAATGCCAAGAAATAGCCTCTCCCTCGCGGTCCTCATCGCTTGCTAACCAAACCATTTCTGCATTCTTAGAAAGTGTTCTTAGTTTACTCACCAAAGCTTTTTTATCCGAAGAAACTTCATACTTGGGTTTAAATCCATTGTCGACATCTACCCCTATTTCTTTTGAAGGCAAGTCGGCAATATGACCATAACTTGACTCTACTTGAAACTCACTTCCTAGAAATTTTTCGATTGTTTTGGCCTTTGCAGGTGACTCCACTATTACTAAATTCTTTGCCATATCCCGTTTGTTTGTGTCGGCAAAAGTATATGATTTTTTTAAATTTTAAGATTATTACACTTTAAAAGTAAATTTTATAGTTGATTTACACATTTTAAAAACTTCAAGTAGGGCTATTTTTGAAAGGTAAAAAAAATAAAAAGGTAAAAAAAAATCACTTTTTCATCGAAATAAAAAATAAATAAACTGTCTGTCGTCACAAAATCAAAAACAACATCACCAGTTATTCTTCTAGAGAAAAACTCTAAAAACAATGTTAATTCTTAATCTGACATCTTGTCATATTCGCTAATTTTCACTTATATTTGCGCTTTTAAAATTCCCATGGAAAAGATTATTGAAGAAAGCAAACAAGGCGAAAGTCTCGTTCTAGAAAACAAACCCGAAAACACCAAAAAGCTCTTTATAGAAAGTTATGGTTGTGCTATGAATTTTTCAGACAGCGAAGTAGTAGCCTCTATTTTGTCGAGCAATGGCTACAATACCACTCAAAAATTAGAAGAAGCTGATTTAGTTTTAGTCAATACTTGTTCCATTAGAGACAAAGCCGAACAAACTATCCGTAAGCGATTAGAAAAATACAATGCCGTAAAACGTATTAATCCAAAAATGAAAGTGGGCGTTCTAGGCTGCATGGCCGAACGTTTGAAAAGTCAATTTTTAGAAGAAGAAAAAATCGTAGACTTGGTTGTCGGACCAGATGCATACAAAGATTTACCAAACTTATTAAATGAAGTAGAAGAAGGTCGTGACGCCATCAATGTTATTCTTTCAAAAGAAGAAACTTATGGTGACATTGCTCCGGTTCGATTAATGAGTAACGGAATTACAGCTTTAGTTTCTATCACTAGAGGATGTGACAATATGTGTACCTTCTGTGTTGTTCCTTTTACGCGTGGCCGTGAACGTAGTCGTGACCCGCAAAGTATTCTAAATGAAATTAAAGATTTATGGAATAATGGCTACAAAGAAGTAACCCTTTTGGGACAAAATGTTGATAGCTATTTATGGTACGGTGGCGGATTGAAGAAGGATTTTATAAATGCTTCTGAAATGCAAAAAGCCACTGCTGTAGATTTTGATCAACTACTCGAAATGGTTGCTGTAGGGTTCCCAAAAATGAGAATTCGTTTCTCAACCTCCAATCCGCAAGACATGCACGAAAGTATTTTACATGTTATTGCAAAATATCCTAATATTTGCAAACACATTCATTTACCCGTTCAATCCGGAAGTAACCGAATTCTAAAAGAAATGAATCGCTTACATACTCGCGAAGAATACATGGCATTGATTGATAAAATTAATGCAATTATTCCAAATTGTGCGATTTCTCAAGATATGATTGCTGGTTTCCCTACCGAAACTGAGCAAGATCATCAAGATACGTTAAGCTTGATGGAATATGTAAAATACAATTTTGGCTACATGTATTCCTATTCAGAACGTCCCGGAACATTGGCAGGAAGAAAAATGGAAGACGACGTTCTAGAAGAAACAAAAGCTAGAAGACTGCAAGAAATTGTAGACCTGCAACAAAAACATGCATGGTACAGAAGCGAGGAATTCATTGGACAAACGGTCGAAGTTTTAGTTGAAAAAATCTCAAAAAAATCAACCGAAGAATTTTCAGGAAGAAATTCGCAAAGCATTACTGTTGTTTTCCCAAAAGAAAACTATAAAATAGGTGATTTTGTAAATGTAAAAATCACAAGTTGCACCAGCGGTACTTTAAAAGGAGAAGCAATTGAGTTAAGCAAGATGAATTAAGAAAAAGTTTAATAGTTTAAAATGGTTTAAAAACGTTCTCAAAACAACTTCAAACCATTAAACACTTAAACCTTTAAACAAAATAATATGGAAACAGTTCAAGCTATAAAACAACGATTTGAAATTATTGGGAATGATCCCAAACTCAATCGTGCCATCGAAAAAGCGATTCAAGTGGCTCCTACAGATATTTCGGTTTTGGTTTCTGGCGAAAGTGGAGTTGGTAAAGAAAATATTCCAAGAATTATTCATTCACTTTCTCATAGAAAACACGGAAAATACATTGCCGTAAACTGCGGTGCTATCCCTGAAGGAACTATTGATAGTGAACTTTTCGGCCACGAAAAAGGAGCATTTACTGGAGCAACTAATACTAGAGAGGGCTATTTTGAAGTTGCCGATGGCGGAACCATTTTTCTAGATGAAGTGGGAGAACTACCGTTAACTACTCAGGTGCGTTTATTACGTATTCTTGAAAATGGTGAATTTCTTAAAGTGGGTTCATCTCAAGTACAAAAAACGAACGTAAGAATTGTAGCCGCCACCAATGTTAACCTTTTTGATGCCATAGAAAAAGGAAAATTCAGAGAAGATCTATATTATCGTTTAAGCACAGTAGATATTACTTTGCCTCCTCTTCGTGATCGTAAAGACGATATTCATTTATTGTTCAGAAAATTTGCTGCCGATTTTGCACACAAATACAAAATGCCACCCTTAAAACTAGATGATAACGCCGTTCATATATTGCAAAAATTTCGTTGGAGCGGAAACATCAGACAGCTAAGAAACGTGGCAGAGCAAATCTCTGTACTTGAAACTAATCGTGATATTAACGCAACAACTTTACAATCCTATTTACCTGTTGAAAGCAGCAACTTGCCATCGGTTATTAAAGAGAAGAAAAGCGAAAGCGATTTTAATACCGAAAGAGAAATTCTATACAAAGTTCTTTTTGATATGAAAAGCGACTTGCACGATTTAAAAAAACTGACTTTGGAATTAATGCAAAACGGAAGTTCAAAAGTACAAGAGACCAATCAGAATTTGATTCAAAAACTATATGGCTCAAAATCAGATAGTGAAATTGAATTTGAAGAAGAACCAAGGACAGCTGTAATTACCACTCAAAATATTGATAACAATTATCAAGAACCTGAGGAAAACTATCTTTTTGCCGAAACGATTGAAGAAGAAGAAATCCTCAAACTAGAACAAAAAGAAATTGAATTGATTAAAAAGTCGCTAGAAAAAAACAAAGGAAAACGAAAGGCTGCCGCCGATGAATTGGGAATTTCAGAACGTACTTTGTATCGAAAAATCAAACAATTCGATTTATAAAAATGAATACAATCCCAAATTATTATATTTGAATAAAATTGGAATTGAGAACTTAAAATGGTGTTCGTTTCACCACAACTTTATGAAAAAACTATTTTTTTTATTTGCATTCGTTTCCCTTTTCACACTAAATAGCTGTGGCGTATACAACTTTACTGGTTCTGGTAAAATTGATGCTAAAACATTTCAAGTGAATTTTTTCCAAAACAATGCCGAATTGATTGAACCAGGAATAGACAGAACATTCACCTTACAATTACAAGATTTAATTCAGAATCAAACGAATTTGAACTTGGTAAAAAACGCAGGAGATTTAGTATACGAAGGAGAAATTACTGACTACAGAATCAGTCCAATGACCGCAACAGCCGATCAGCGTGCCGCACAAAACCGTTTGAAGATCAGAATTAATGTTCGCTTCACGAATAAAAGCAAAGAAACCGATAACTTTGAGAAATCATTTGAGTTTTTCTATGATTATCCCGCCGATCAACAACTAACAGGTTCGGCATTGAGTGCTGGTCTAAAAGAAATTTTTGACAGAATTTCACAAGATATTTTTAATGAATCACTTGCTAAGTGGTAATTCATTTCATCTAAACCTATTTTTCGCATAAAATGAACGTTACTGATTATACCTTTTTAATAAACAAGCCCGACACCATCAATAGTGTCTACACTGACGCACTTGGAAATGTATTGACTGAATTCCCGTACTTTCAAAGTGCGAGAGCTTTACGACTTAAAGGGCTTTTCAATCAAAATAGTTTCAAATACAATTATGCTTTAAAAGTTACTGCTGCTCATACCACAGATCGTTCAGTTCTATTCGATTTTATTACTTCCGAAAATTTTAGCACGATTCAAAATGATTTATACGACACAAAAAATCTAGAATTGATGAATATAGAAGTTGTAGGTAGCGAAATTGTTCCTCCAAAAACACTTCAAGAACAGCAACAAAAAGCGCTAGAATTATCCATAATCACATCTATAAAAGAAGCTACAAATACTAACAATATAGAATCAGAATTCGAAACAGAATCAGAAGATGTAACAGAATTAGGTATGCCCATTGATTTTACAGCCAATGAAAAACATTCGTTTCAACAATGGCTTCAATTATCTCGTGCACAACCTATTGACAGAAGTACTACTAATTCATCAAAAGGAATTGAAGAGAGCACTGATGAAGAAAAGAAAAAAAAGGCAGCTTTAATCGATAAGTTTATCGAAACCAATCCAAAAATCGCACCGATAAAAGCCGGAAGTGCTCCAGCAGTGCAATTTGACCTCAATACTTCCGACAACACACACTTGATGACTGAAACTTTAGCAAGAGTTTACTTGGAACAAAAAAAATATCAAAAAGCAATTCAAGCCTATGAAATATTAATTTTGAAATATCCAGAAAAAAGTAGTTTCTTTGCAGACCATATATCAGAAATAAAGATTTTACAAAATAACAATAATTAAACAATGAGCACATTTTCAATTTTTTTAGTTTTAATAACTATAGTTTGTTTTTTACTAATCGTAGTAATCATGGTTCAAAACCCTAAAGGTGGCGGATTATCATCAACAATAGGTGGATCACAAATGTTAGGTGGTGTACAAAAAACAACTGACTTTTTAGACAAAAGTACTTGGACATTAGCCACAATTTTGATTGCTTTAATTTTACTTTCTAGTTTGAGTTTCACAGGTTCTATGAGTGATTCTGATTCTAAAATTATCGAAAAAACTGAAACTGCACCTGTTCAAAATGCACCTGTTCAAAATGCACCTGCAACTCCTGCAGCACCTGCTACAAAATAAGAGAAACACATACATTATAAAAATGCCAGCCTGTCAAAGCTGGCATTTTTTTTAAGAAAAATTGTCAGTTTATTGGGCTTGGCACAATTTCTGAAATTCAAAAAGCTAATTAAAATTAATTCAAAATAAAAATAAAAACCATGGCATTAAACATTAAACCCCTATCGGATAGAGTTCTTATCGAACCTGTTGCCGCTGAAACAAAAACAGCTTCAGGGATTTTTATTCCTGATACCGCGAAAGAAAAACCACAAAAAGGAACCGTAATTGCTGTTGGTAACGGTACAAAAGACCACGCAATGACAGTGAAAATTGGTGACACTGTGCTTTATGGAAAATACGCTGGTACGGAATTAAAGTTAGAAGGAACCGATTATTTGATCATGCGCGAGGATGACATTCTTGCAATAATCTAGCCCCCTAACCCCCAAAAGGGGGAACAAAAATCTTGAAACTTTAAACTTTCAAACCTTTAAACAATTTAAACAATTTTTAAAAATGGCAAAAGATATAAAATTTGATATAGAAGCACGTGACGGTTTAAAACGTGGTGTAGATGCATTGGCAAATGCAGTAAAAGTAACACTTGGACCAAAAGGACGTAATGTTATTATTGGAAAAGCTTTTGGAGGACCAAATGTAACTAAAGACGGTGTAACGGTAGCTAAGGAAATCGAATTGAAAGACCCATTAGAAAATATGGGAGCTCAAATGGTAAAAGAAGTAGCTTCAAAAACCAACGACTTAGCGGGTGATGGTACTACAACTGCAACTGTTTTAGCACAAGCCATCGTAAAAGAAGGTTTAAAAAACGTAGCCGCTGGAGCCAATCCAATGGATTTAAAAAGAGGTATCGATAAAGCTGTTGAAGCTATTGTTGCTGATTTAGCAAAACAAGCCAAAGTAGTAGGAAGCGATTCTGAGAAAATCAAGCAAATTGCTTCTATTTCTGCCAACAATGACGAAGTTATTGGTGAATTAATAGCTACAGCTTTCGCTAAAGTTGGAAAAGAGGGTGTAATTACCGTTGAAGAGGCTAAAGGAACAGAGACTTATGTAGACGTAGTTGAAGGTATGCAATTCGATAGAGGATATTTATCTCCTTACTTCGTAACCAACCCTGAAAAAATGGAGGCTGAATTAGAGAATCCATTCATCCTTTTATACGATAAAAAAGTTTCTTCATTAAAAGAATTATTGCCAGTTTTAGAACCTGTAGCACAATCAGGAAAACCTTTATTGATTATTGCGGAAGATGTAGATGGTGAAGCTTTATCAACTTTGGTGGTAAATAAATTACGCGGTGCCTTGAAAATTGCTGCTGTAAAAGCACCAGGTTTTGGCGATAGAAGAAAAGCTATGTTAGAAGATATCGCTATCTTAACTGGTGGAACTGTAATCTCTGAAGAAAGAGGTTATACTTTAGAAAACACTACTATTGATATGCTAGGAACTGCCAAGAGAGTGACTATCGACAAAGACAATACTACCATTGTAAGTGGAGCTGGAGAAGCGGATATGATCAAAAACCGTGTCAACCAAATCAAAGGTCAAATGGAAACTACGACTTCTGATTACGATAAAGAAAAATTACAAGAACGTTTGGCTAAATTGGCTGGCGGTGTAGCCGTTCTTTATGTTGGTGCTGCTTCTGAAGTAGAGATGAAAGAGAAAAAAGACAGAGTAGACGATGCTTTACATGCCACTCGTGCCGCTGTAGAAGAAGGTATAGTTGCTGGTGGAGGTGTTGCTTTATTGAGAGCTAAAAATGTGTTGAGCGCTCTAAAAGCAGACAACGCGGATGAAGCTACTGGTATCCAAATCGTTTCTCGTGCAGTAGAAGCTCCTTTGAGAACTATTGTAGAAAACGCTGGATTAGAAGGTTCTGTTGTAGTAGCAAAAGTTGCTGAAGGAACTGGAGATTTTGGCTACAATGCCAAAACTGACGAATATACTGATATGCTAAAAGCAGGTATTATCGATCCTAAAAAAGTAACTCGTGTAGCATTAGAAAACGCAGCTTCTGTTTCAGGGATGATCTTAACTACAGAATGTGCTTTGATCGATATTAAAGAAGAAAATGCCGGAGGCGGAATGCCAATGGGAGGCGGAATGCCAGGAATGATGTAATAAGCATTAAAATTCCAACACAAAAATTCCAAACTCCAAATTTGGAAACCATAAAAAAATCCGAAGTTTAAAAGCTTCGGATTTTTTGTTTGTATAAATTAACTAAGGACTAATCACTATTTACTATGGCCTAAATTATTCTGGTCGCTTTTTTAACATTTTCATAAAAACTGGAAAAGTAGAAACTAAAATAATTCCAATCACAATATATTCAATGTGTTTTTTCAAGTCGATACCATATTCAAGAAAAATTCCATACAAATAATGTCCCGCAAAAATTAAAAGAAACGCCCACATAAACGAACTCAGGATATTAAAGAACATAAATTTCTTTTTATCCATAGAAACAATCCCAGCGACTATAGGTGCAAACGTTCTAAATATAGGCAAAAATCTAGCATAGATAATGGCTTTTCCACCATACTTTTCAAAAAAATCTTTTGATTGTAAAAGGTATTTTTTCTTAAACCAAAAGGTATCTTCTTTTTTAAATAAATAGTAACCGCTTTTCGATCCAAACCAATAGCCAACTGTATTTCCTAAAACTCCTGCTATGGCTACTAATATTGATAAAAAAGTTACATTTACAAAGTCACTATTTACAACAAACAAGTTTTCTACTAAATCACGACTGTAAATCCCAGAAAGAAAAAGCAAACTATCACCAGGAAGAAAAAAACCTGCAAAAAGCCCTGTTTCTGCAAAGACAATAAATAGAACTACATACAACCCAATTTGAATACCTCCAACACTTAATGTGATATAAAACTCAGGATTTAATAATTGTGTCCAGTCAAAATTATTCATATTTGGGCTTAGATTAAAGTTAGAAGTTTGTGAAATTAAGGATTTTTTAACAAAAGCCCAAAATAAACCTTTATTTTAAAGTTTTATTAACGGTTTAAAAAACGCCCAAAACTATTGTCTTGGGCGTTATTGTCTTTGCTATTCTTTTCTCTCATATAAACAGCAAGAATGCAACTTGTCATAATCTTCTTTTGTTGCTTTAACCTCATCCGTATCATGACCCACTTTTGCAATTGCCTTTTTAACATCAAGAGCGGAACACTTTTCTTCATTGAGAATTAAAGATAATTGATGTGAAGGAATGTCCCAAGTAGCAGACTTCACTCCTTCTACCGAAAGAGCTGCTTTTTGAATACGTTTTTGACATAGCCCACAATTCCCATTTACCTCGGTTACATATTTAGCATTTTTGTTCTTTTTTTCTTGTGCTTGAGCAACAAAACCTACTAAAGCGACTAATACAACTAAAATTATTTTTTTCATGATTTCTATTTATTTAAAGTTTATTTTATTTTAAAACGTAGCCCTGCATAATACATCTGACCAAAGATCGGTGCATATACAATAGAGGCATCAAAAGTAGGCCCAAAAGGAGTTTCTGCTCCAAGTATCGCTTTACTTTGCTTATAATTACCGATATTTTCTCCCCCCACATATATTTCAAAATTAGAAGAAAACACATGCGTGACTTGAGCATTAATCAAGTTATAAGAAGGTGAAAACTCAGGCAAACGATCTTGAGTAGGATTCGAAGCTGTTACTGGCAATTGCTGTTTGCCTAACCAGTTATAAGTCGCATCAAAACGCCATTGGCTTCCAGATTCACTTCGTCCTGTTTCATATTCTAGATTACCAAAAAAACGATGTTTCGCCTGCAAAGGTCTTTGGTAAACACCTGACAAATATTGCGTTTGAATATCATAATACTTATAAGCGGAACGCAAACTAAAACGATTCGCTAATTCATAATTGAATTCGATTTGCAAACTAGTCGCAAAGGATTTCCCTTTTAAATTATAAAACAAAACCTGCTGTGGCGATTGCATAACATCAACTATGGCTTGATTCTGAAAATCGGTTCTGTAAAGATCAAATCCTGCATCACCATTTCGTCCAAACAATTGAAATTTTTGATTAAAACTTAAACCATAATTCCAAGCAATTTCTGGATTTAATCCATAGATTTTTCCATCGGTATCCAAAATAGAAAAGGTTCTAGAGCTAGCAAACAACGATTGATTTTCGGCAAAAATATTCGCCGCACGTTTTCCTCTTCCTGCCGAAAAACGAAGCACCGATTTTTCCCAAGGATTGTAACGAAGATGCAAACGAGGGGTTACAAAAGTCCCCAATCGATTGTGATTATCGACTCTTCCACCTAAAACCAAACTGAAATTATCGTCGTTATCATACGTATATTCAAAAAATGCACCTACCGAATTATCTACTCTTCCAACATCAGTCGCACTCACAAACTCTTTGTAATTGTCGTACGCAAAGTTGATTCCTGTTGCAAACTTATGCTTGGTATTGTTAATGATAGAGTTGAAAATCAAATTCGAATAAAAGCTACTTTGCTTACTATCGTACCCATTCAATCCATAATACGAATTTTGATCGTGTAACGTAAAAGCATTTTGAAAACCTATACTTTGAAACGGCATATCTTTGAATACATAGCCCACTTTCGTTGCTAAATCCAAGCGTTGCGTATTGATTTCAGAACCCCAACGATTAGTGGTACCACGGTCTGTATCGGGATCAAAATCAACCTCACCAGCTTGTTTTTTATCATTCATATACCTGAAATTGATAAAACTCACTAGTCCTTTTTCGGCATCATAATATTGGTAGCGATTCATAACATTGATTTGCTTTGCCAACGGATTATCCATAAAACCATCGTTGTTCTGATCCATTTTAGACACACGAGTATTACCGTGTAGAAACAAACTACTACTCCACTTTTGAGACAATTGCGTATTAAAATGTGTGTTCAACTCAAATCTCGAGTCGGTAGAACCGTAGGCATTCAAAAAGAAAGGAATATCGTTGATCGGCTTGATCAATTCGGTGTTTATTTGTCCCGAAATGCTCTCGTACCCATTCACCACGCTTCCCGCGCCTTTGGTTATTTGAATACTTTCGACCCAAGTTCCCGGAGTAAACGACAAGCCATACGCTTGGGAGGCCCCACGAACAGAGGGCACATTTTCTTCGGTAATCATCAAGTACGGACTCGTCAAACCTAACATTTTGATTTGTTTCGTGCCCGTCAAAGCATCCGAAAAATTCACATCGATAGATGGATTGGTCTCGAAACTTTCGGCCAAATTACAACAAGCCGCTTTAAGCAACTCTTTGCTGGTTACCAAGGTAGTGTTGGTGGTAACCGTGAAGGATTTTTGCAATCCTTTTCGCTTTTTGGTCACCTTTACTTCATCTAGATTTTCTTGAGAAAAAACTGGAAAAGTGAGTAAAATGGTGGCTAAAAGCACTATTTTTTTCTGCATTGTTTACTATGATTTATGCAGTCGTTTCAGCTTATTTTGGGCGTAACCCCATTTAGTCAAGGGGGCAATAAAACCAACGTGCTATTCGCCCCCTTGCCTAAATGCGGTCGGGCTATACGCGCTACTTCGGTAGCCAGCTGCTATCCCTTACGCAAACCTACACATAAGGACAAAAGTGCTCAAACGACAACTGTTTATAAAATTTTCAAGAAATTAAATAAACAAAAATCAGCCGTAAAAAATGTATTGATGGTATAATTGGTAGAGCGGAGGCGCATTGATAGCAACATAAAAATCGTTAACTACCGCTTTTTGAAAATAAGGTGCTGTTGTAAAAACTGGAACTTGTTGCACAGGCACTAAGAAAGGAGCCGAAATAGCAAACAATACAATTTTTACAGTCGCATTATCCGACTTTTTTTCAAAATGCAACACTTTATCTTTACAGCAAGAATCCTTTTCGACAACTGCTGTTTTCTCACAACAGCCATCTGGCTCTGTCAAAGATAAAAGTTCAGAATGCAAACTTATCGCAGCAATAGAGTCGCCACAATAATGCACATTAAAAGCCATTCCTATATTGGAAACCAATAATAGG
>CAUPCW010000040.1:0-27816 GCA_963509895.1 uncultured Flavobacterium sp. | reverse complement strand
TATTTATGGCGAAGAAATGCAATATGTAGAAATAGAACTCGACCCACAAGAAATTGTCATTGCCGAGGCGGGAAGTTTTATGATGATGGACAATGGCATCCAAATGGAAACCATTTTCGGAGACGGTTCCCAACAACAAACGGGTTTGTTTGGCAAACTACTAAGCGCAGGAAAAAGAGTTTTAACAGGAGAAAGTCTGTTCATGACCGCCTTTCTCAATCAAAATTACAACAAAAGCAAAGTCTCCTTTGCCTCGCCCTATCCCGGAAAAATCATTCCAATTGATTTGAGACAATTTCGCGGAAAATTCATTTGCCAAAAAAACGCATTCCTTTGCGCTGCCAAAGGCGTAGCCGTAGGTATTGAATTCTCCAAAAAATTAGGCACTGGTCTTTTTGGCGGCGAAGGTTTCATCATGCAAAAACTAGAAGGCGACGGAATGGCTTTTGTACATTCAGGCGGAACGTTAGCCAAAAAAGAATTACAACCTGGCGAAATCCTCAAAGTAGACACCGGCTGTATCGTAGGTTTCACCCAAGATGTCGATTATGATATCGAGTTCATTGGCGGCATCAAAAACTCTCTTTTCGGTGGCGAAGGCTTGTTTTACGCAACTTTACGTGGCCCCGGAACAGTATATATTCAATCACTTCCGTTCTCTAGATTGGCCGATCGCATCATTGCTTCAGCCCCAAGAGCCGGCGGAAGTAGTCGTGAAGAAGGTAGCCTTTTGGGCGGACTCGGCAATCTTTTAGACGGAGATAACCGATTTTAATAACAGCATTTTTTCAAAACACCCTACCCCAAAAGACACCAATTTTGGGGTATTTTTTTTAGTAGCAGTAAGCATAGGGATTTTTTGGAAACACCGTCCCGCTATCCGCTACAATCTCCAGTGCCGAACCCCGGCACTAGAGGATTTCCACTCCTATCGGGGCTAAAAACCAACATTTGGCTTTATTAGGTTACATTTTGAATTCAAAAAGTCTAGAAATAAAAAGTACTTTTGCAAAAAACACTCGAACTTTGAAAACCCTTCACTACAAAAACACCGCTATCGCATTCACCGACACGGGAAAAGGAACCGCTATTGTTTTATTGCATGGCTTCCTAGAAAACCAATTGATGTGGAGTGCTTTAGTACCCGTTTTGAGTCAAAAATACCGCGTCATCACCATCGATTTGTTAGGTCACGGCCAAACCGAACCTATGGGTTACCTCCAAACTATGGAAGACAATGCCGATGCGGTACACGAAGTGCTTTCTAGTTTGCGTCTTCGCAAAGCGGTTTTCATCGGGCATTCCATGGGCGGTTATGTAGCTTTAGCCTATGCCGAATTGTATCCAGAAAGCCTCAAAGGATTGGTGTTACTCAACTCCACTGCCAAAGAAGACAGTCCCGAACGTAAAACCAACAGAGACCGTGCCATTAAAGCGGTAAAAAAAGATTACGAAACCTTTATTCGCCTTTCTATCGCCAACTTATTCAGCGAGGATAACCGCGACCGACTAAACGACCGCATCGAAAAAGTAAAAATAGACGCTTTACAAACGCCCTTACAAGGCATCGTCGCCTCTCTCGAAGGGATGAAAATACGTAAAGACCGAGAAATCTTGCTCCACACTACCGCTTTTCCTAAAGTAGTAATCCTAGGAAAAAAAGACCCCGTTTTGAACTACGAAGAAACCGTCACTCAAATTCAAGGAACTACCGTTGAATTGGTAACTTTCCCAGACGGTCATATGAGCCACATCGAAAATGAAACGGAGTTAAGCGAAGTATTAATGCAATTTTTGAAGAAGTTTTAAACCTTCTCCTTAAACGGAATTGCAGGGTCTAAAATCTCTTGCAACAAGCCAACCAATTGCTCCAAATAAGCAGTCAAAATAGCCGCATTGATAGTGGATTCTTCTACTTTTTCTTCTTTTAAAGTAAAAGGTAAAAATCCAGCTTTACTATTTTTAAAAGAGATAATACCCGCTTGCATTGGTTGTTCTTTGGCTAGCGTTTCATACATAAAGGCATACGCCAAAATTTGAATGATTTTGTCATTTTTAATGTCATCCACTAACCCGTTCCAAGCTTTTAAGGTAACATTGCCTTTTTCAACTTTACCTGTTTTATAATCTATAATTCGGATGGTACCGTTTCGGACTTCAATTCGGTCAACATTACCTGCAATTTTCACTGGAAAAGGCAAACTCGGATGCTCCAAAACACGCTCAAAAGTCGCTTCCAAAGCCAAAATTTTAACAGCATCACCCGCTTTTATCGATTGCAATTCGGACTTTAAAAAATTAAAGACGTTGCGTTTCGCTACTTCAAAAGCTAATAAATTTCGTCCTTTGGAAATTTCGCCTTCTTTATAGACCAATTTAAATTGTTTCAACACCTCGGAATCAATTTTTTGAATAGCTTGCTCGATATCTTGTTCCGAAATGAACTTATCTATAAAAGGCGTGTACAATTCCTCCAAAGTTTTGTGAATAATTGTACCTAAAGTATTCAAAGCTATGTTCTCTTCGACTTCTTCTGTATCGCGAATACGCACTATTTTTTTGAAATAAAAATCAATAGGATTTCGAATGTAACTAGTTAACGCCGAAGGTGAAAATCCTTTCTCAGCAATTTCTTTCAAACGCTCCATAACCAATGGCGACTTTTCAACACTCATCGGCAAATACGCCGAATCTGGGACAGTGGCATTGTAAATCTCGTGCGTAAGGGTATGATTCGGACGTTTCTCCACTTCGAGTTGTGTGATGAAACGGCTTTTTTCACCACCATCTAAACCTTCATTTTCGGTATTATAAATCAAAAACACATTTTTGGCACGTTGTAATAAATGATAAAAGTGATAGGTATAAATAGCATCTTTTTCTTTAAAAGTGGGCAATCCCAATTCTCTTTTAACATCATACGGAATAAAGGAATTCATAGACTTACCCGCAGGAAATTTCCCTTCATTCATTGAAGTCACTATAACCGTATCAAAATCCAACACCCTACTTTCCAAAACTCCCATAATTTGTAAACCATTCAACGGCTCTCCTTCAAAGGAAACCTCAGCCAAATCAATTATTTGCTTGTAAATGGCAAAAAGAGTCGGTATTTGATCAATATGCAAGTGTTGCGCATAATAACTCTTCAACTTGTTAATCACCGTAAAAATTGAAAACACAAAGGCCTTGGTTAATTTCTCTTCTTCATTATCGTTACTCAAATTGTTGCGTAAGAGCAACAACAAACTAGAAATAACATCTAAAACCGCCATAGAACCATTGTCCCATTTTTGAAACAATAAATTGAATAATAGATTCGTTTGGTTTTGGAGCTCTAGTATTTTTTTAAGTGTAATAAAAGTGTAATTATTCTCTTTTATAATCCGAACCAAATGGTTCGCATTTGCAAAAGATTCTACTAAAGGATGCGTAAGAATATCTAGCACATCTTTATAATAAAATACATATTGAGAAGGATTCCTTTTCAAAGCATTCGTATGCATTTTAAACAATTTTGCTACTAACAATTGGGCTGGGTTATTTTTACTAGAATAACCCATAGTAATATTCAAAGCACCAACCGAAGCAGGAAGAGAATATAACAACGGCATCAAAAGGTTTTCCTCACCTAAAACTACTGCTACTTTATCGAGATTCGGCATTTCTTGTTCAGCAATGGTCTTTTCAATAAGGCTACCCACAATTTTGGCTTGCCCAATGGTTTTTGGAGTACCAATTATATGAATGTTTTTAGACCTAGAAAAATCATCCTGTATCCATTCAAAAGGGTGGGATTTGTAGTGCTTCCAATTTTCTTTAAATCTCCGAATAAATAATCCAGCATCGTGATAAGGATCATTCAAAAACGTTTGATCAGCATCCCAAAAAATAGTGGCTTTATCATTAGCTATTAAATGCTGAATGATTTTTTCTTCCGCAGCATTTAAGGCATTAAACCCCGCGAACACATAAAATTTAGAATCAATTTCTTTTGAAAATGCAGGAAGATTAGCTACCGCTTCTCTATAAATCAAACCTTGATACCCTGTCTTTTTTGCTAGTAAATAGTGATATAGCGATTGGTAATAATGTGGCAAAAGCTTCCAAAAATCAATATAATTTTCAAGTAATTGCGTTTTATCTTCAACAGCTATTCCCCATTTTTTAATGTCTTCTATATCTTTTAAATAAGATAAAACGTGATTTGAATCCAATAAATAACGATCGATTTCATTAAAGTCCTGCAATAAAGTTTTGGCCCAATTGGCAAATAATTCAAAGGATTGCTGGCTTTGTTTGGAAGTGATTGACAAATACACTTCGTAAAACTCAAACAATAATTCGATTGAATCCATAGAACGAATCCCAGAAACAACTTGAACAAAATCCTCGATACTAGTAATTTCTGGACAAAATACCGTTCCTGTAATTTGTTTTTTTAGCGCTTCAATTAAAAATATTTTAGCCCTCTTGTTGGGAAGAATCACTATCGTATTCGAAAAATTTTCAGAATAATTAGTAATTAATTGAGTCGCAATTTGATCTAAAAAAGTAGTATTCGTCATTTTATAAATATAAAAAAAGCCGTTCAATTAAGAACGGCTTTTTAAAAAATATACTATTTATATTATTTGTTAACTTTCATTCCAGAAGGTCCACCAACATAAATAACTTCTGTTCTTCTGTTTTCAGCTCTACCTTTAGCAGTTTTGTTAGACGCAACTGGTTTAGTATCTCCAAATCCTTGAGCAGTTAAATTATCAATGTTAACCCCTCTTGCTACTAATGCATCAACTACAGTTTTAGCTCTAGCTTGAGAAAGTTTTTTGTTCATAGCTGGCTTACCAACATTGTCAGTATGACCGTTAACTTCAAATTTAGCAAATGGATAGTTTTTCAAAATTTCTTTGATAGCATCTAAACTAGTTGCAGTTGCAGGTTTAGCAGCATCTAAAGTAGATTTACCTGTTACGAAGAAAATAGATCTAGCTTGAACTCTTAATTCTTTAACTACTTCTTCAGTTACTTCAGGACAACCTTTGTTACTAGCTGGACCAGCAACGATTGGACAAGCATCTTCTAAATCTGGCACACCATCTTTGTCAGCGTCTAATACTACTGGTATTGGACAACCTTGATTTTCTTTTGGACCAGCAACAGTTGGACATTTGTCATCTTTATCAGCAAGACCGTCTCCGTCAGCATCAGGACAACCTCTAGTTGAAGCAGGACCAGCTACATCTGGACAAGCATCATCTTTATCAGCAATTCCGTCTCCGTCAGTATCAGGACATCCGTTAAAAGCAGCTAAACCAGCAACATCTGGACAAGCATCGCTTCCATCAACAATACCGTCTCCGTCAGTGTCAGGACATCCGTTGAATTGTTTTAAACCAGCAACTTCTGGACAAGCGTCATCTTTATCGTAGATTCCGTCTCCGTCAGTATCTTTTCCTCCAAATTTGAAAATGATACCTGCAGTGTGCTGAACTAAAGATGGAGACTCTGGATTTAAACCATCGTTTCTGTCTCCAAAAGATTTTTTATAAGCAGATGATAATGCTAAACCTACGTTTTCAGTGAACCAAAAAGTTACACCTGCTCCTAAGTTAACAGTACCAAAGCTATCTTTCCCTAAGAAAGTATATCCTCCACCTGCTTGTAAGCTTGGATCAAACCATTTTGTTCCAATCAACTCCATAAAGCTGTATTTTACAGTACCATCAATTCCGTAGTACATTAAATCCCCTGGATTTGTTACACTCATTCCTCTACTGTCTGCGTTTGCAGCAGTTGGGTTAAAATTAACAAATTTATCAATTTTGTTAACTGATCCTGCTAATCCAAAAGAGAAACCTCCATTGATGTGTCTAGATACCTGGATATAAGATACAGAAGGAAGAATATTCCAGTTGTCTTTTACAGCGAATGGTTGAGAGAAGTGTTGTTGAAACCAATTCGCGTGATCAGGACCTGCACTTGATCTCGAGTCAACTGCATTTGCTCCAATGGTAATAGCCCATGGATTGTTACTGTCCTGAGCTTGCGAGGATAAACCCGCTGCCATCAATACAGCAACTAAAAGTTTGTTAAGATGTTTCATAATGATTCTATTAAAATTTAGTTAATTATAAACAAAAATAGCAACTTATTTTTTAGTGACAAAATTAAAAGATAAAAAAAACCTACAAAAAAAAACAAAACTGCTTATTTTAAATAACTTTTAATGCTTTCCCTACCTTTTCGAAGGCTTGTAAAGCACTATCTAGATGTACTTTAGTATGACTCGCGGATAACTGAACTCTAATTCTAGCCTTCTCTTTTGGCACCACTGGAAAAAAGAAACCTATAACGTAAACCCCATTTTTCAACAACTCATTAGCCATTGTTTGTGCTAACTTCGCGTCGTATAACATTACAGGAACAATAGCAGAATCACCATCAATAATATCAAAACCGGCTTTAAGCATTCCTTGTTTGAAATAGTTGGTATTCCATTCTAGTTGATCCCTCAATGAGGTGTCTTTTTCTAACAATTCAAACACCTTAATTGATGCTCCAACAATAGCTGGAGCCAATGAATTTGAAAACAAATAAGGCCTTGATCGTTGACGTAAAATTTCAATAATTTCTTTTTTGGCGGTAGTGTATCCTCCCATAGCTCCTCCTAAGGCTTTCCCAAGGGTTCCGGTAATGATATCTACACGTCCCATTACTCCTTTAGCTTCTAATGTTCCTTTTCCTGTGGCTCCAATAAAACCTGCCGCGTGACATTCATCTACCATCACCATTGCGTCGTATTTATCGGCTAAGTCACATATTTTATCTAAAGGCGCTACAAGTCCGTCCATAGAGAAAACGCCATCAGTAACAATCAATTTAAAACGCATACCTGCTTCAGTAGCTTTGATTAGTTGCTGCTCCAAATCTTCCATATTGCTATTTTCATAGCGATAGCGAGCCGCTTTACACAAACGCACGCCATCTATTATAGAAGCGTGGTTCAGACTATCTGAAATAATACAGTCCTGCTCTCCTAATAAAGGTTCAAAAACACCTCCGTTAGCATCAAAAGCTGCCGCATACAATATCGTATCTTCGGTACCGTAAAAATCGGCAATTTTTTTTTCTAGAGTTTTGTGAATATCCTGTGTCCCACAAATAAAACGAACGGATGACATTCCGAAGCCGTGAGAATCTAAAGTATCTTTTGCAGCCTGAATTACTTCTGGATGTGAAGAAAGCCCCAAATAATTATTGGCACAAAAATTAAGTACCGTTTCTCCATTCACAGTAATTTCTGCCCCTTGAGCTGAAGTAATAATTCTTTCTTTTTTAAAAAGGCCATTTGCTTCGATGGTTTGCAATTCGTTTTGCAAGTATTCTTGTATCTTACCGTACATAGTATGTGTTTTTATATTCTAAATTTAGTTTTTATGACAAATTTACTATATCGATTGTTAATCCGATATATACCAATACCTTTTTAACTACTTTATATCCCATTTTCTCAATAGCTTCTTGATAATTCTCCAATTGCTGCTGATATTTAACATTATGAACTCCTGTTTTATAATCCAACAAGAGCATTTCGTTGGCGTCTTTCAAAACCATACGGTCAGGTTTCATTGTTCTTCCCTCGTTTTGAATAATGGCTTGCTCATTAAAAACCTGATTCCCTTCCTCAAAATAGCCCACCAACTCAGGATGTGAAACAATGGCTTGAATCGTTTGAGTTACCGTTTCTGTTTGTTCAAAATGAATCCAACCATTAGCCAAAGCTATCTCAATAGCCTTTTCAATATCTGTTTTATACTTTACTAATGATAAAATTTCGTGCACCACGTTTCCGTAAGCAATGGCCTCTTGCTGCTGAGTACCCCACATTAAGGCTTCTTTTTGAGCAATCTTAATATTTTTAGGATCTAAAAATGCATCTATTACAGGAATGGGTTTGGTGGAATCGATATGTTTTATCGATTTTGAAAGCTTAGTAGCTGAACCAAAATCATAGGTTAATTTTTCGCTATCAAATTGATTTTTACCCTCTAAATATTGGATAAAAAAAGTACACATATTGTTCTTTGGCAACTCCCCTTTACTAGACAAGTTCATATTAGAAATAACATACAATTGTTCCTCTGCCCTAGTCAATGCTACATACAAAACGTTGATATTATCCAACAATTCTTCTTGCTTTTTTTGATGGTACACTTCGGATGCTTCTGCTCCGAAACCCTCAACCGCACTACTATTATCAATCAATACTTTCTCTAATCCGAGCTCTTCCTTTTCGGCATCAAGCCATAATTTATCTTTGGGTTTGCGTGAATAATCTTCTTCTGCAAAAGGCATAATTACTACTGGAAACTCCAGCCCTTTGGATTTATGAATGGTCATTATTCGGACTGCATTGCTGCCTTCTGGGGAAGGAATACTGAATTTGGAACCATTTTTCTCCCAAAACAGTAAAAAATCTGCTATTCCAGCTTGATTGCGAATGTCTCGCTCAAGCACAATATCTAAAAAATATTGCACGTAAGAATTACTATTTACTGCAGTCAAAAACTTAGCAATACTAATCTCAACCGCCTCGTACAAGGCTTTTTTTCGGATATCCTGAAATGAAAATTGCACCCCAAATTGCTGCTGCAACCAAGCCTCAAAATCAGCTTCGTTTGACAATGCCATTCCTTGCGCAATACAATCAGGCACCAATACTACATCTTGTTTGTTTTTGGCAATGAAATACAAAAAATTCACCTTGGCTTCTAAATCATTGCTATTGTTCAAATAGCGCAACAAATGAATCAAAAAACGGACTTCGGTGGCATTTTGAATCATCAAAGTTTCTGAAGACAACAAAGGAATGTTTTGCTCTGTTAAATAATTCGCCACAGCAATTCCTTGTTCACGTTTTCGGGTAAGAATAACAATGTCTTTGTATTCAAATCCTTGAGCGACTACTTTTTGAATCGTTTGCAATGTTGCCAAAACATACAATGCTGTTTTGTCAAGTGTTTCCTCCTCCTCATTAGTGACTGACTGAGGAATAAAAGAGATATTTACATAACCACCCGTTTTATCATTCGCTTTTTGGTGGCTGTGATTTTCGTATAAATCTTTGTAATCTGCATTGGTAAATTCAGCCGATAACATCTTAAAAAAAGCATTGTTAAAGTCAATTACTTCAGCATAACTTCGGTAATTTTTATCCAAATGAATCAGTTTTTTATCTGGATTGCTAAACGGATTATGGTCTTTGCTCAAGGCGATAAATTGTTCTGCTTTTCCGCCTCGCCAACGATAAATGGATTGTTTTGGGTCACCCACAATCATCAAAGTTCCTTTTACGCCGTAATCATCTTGACCCGCCAAGGCATTATCAATTAACGGAATGAGATTTTGCCATTGCATTTCGGAAGTATCTTGAAACTCATCGATAAAAAAATGGCGGTACCGCTCTCCCAAACGCTCATAAATAAAAGGCGCAGGTTGGTTTTGAATTTCTCGATGAATAATCGCATTAAACTCGGCAATAGAAAGCACATTCTGCTCTTCTTGAATTTTAGCTAACTCGTTGCTGACCGTGTTCAATAAAGACAAAGGCGTAATGTTTTTTAGAAAGGCTTTATAAAAATTAATCTTTTCAAAGATTTTATAAATCGCAGCCAACTGACTCAAAAACTCAGGAATTAAAGCCTCAATAATCGCTTTATCTTTAGCAGTTTTATTGATTTTTATATCGTCAAATTCGTGATAGGTTTTGTTCTTAGGGTTAAATTTTCCTTCTTGAATACTTAAAAGATGCTTTGGAAAATATCCTCCTGAAAATGATTTTGCATCAATGCTATTTGAGTCTATTTGTTCTAAAATTGCAGCCGCCGCAACCATCGTCTCTTGTTCTAAATCGCGATTGAGTTGCAGTAACTTCTCTTTTATTTTTACAAATTCACCAATCGAAGTGTCTTGAAATTGAGCAATTTCATTACGATTATTCTCATTCAGTACTAGTCGACCGGTTTCTAAAATTTCCCTTGAAATATCCCAAGATTTATCATCATCGGTTTTTTCCATAGTGAAATCGATGAGAAGTTGCGTTAGGGTTGCATCTTCGCCAGCTTGAGCAATAATGGCGTCTACGGTTTCGACTAGTAAATTTTCGGTATCTAAGGTCACTTCAAAAGTCATTGGGAGATTCAAATCAAGCGCAAAAGCACGAATAACTTTATGCGTAAATTTATCGATGGTAGATATATCAAAAGCCGCATAATTATGAATAATATGCTTGATGATTTGTTGCGCTTTGGTTTTGATTTGAATCAAAGACAGCTGAGTATCAATAGCCAAATCCTGCATTAAATCAAGTGCTTTGGCATTGGGTTCGTCTTTGGCAAATTCAGATAGGCTACCTACAATCCTACTTTTCATTTCTTGCACCGCTTTGTTGGTAAAAGTGATGGCTAGAATATGACGATAGGCATCGTTTTTTGGGGCAACGAGAATAATTTTGAGGTATTCTTTGACCAATGCATAGGTCTTCCCCGAGCCAGCAGATGCGTCATAAATTGAAAAGGAAGTGCTTTGCATAGTGTGTTTGTTGTTAGTAAACTTTTATAACCCTTTAGGTGAAATTATTTTTTACCACATAGGGAGAAACGTAGAATTTGTAACTCGTAAAAGAGAAAGATAGACGTTTTACTATTCACATAGTATTCTTGTGTGTGAAATAGCGCTATTTCTATTTATTCTTTTTCATAAACTGTAATCTATGGTTCTAGCCTGCACTGAGGCATAGAAGTGTGGTTAAATTTTTTATTTTATTTGAATTTCACCAAATGAGTAGAAAAAATAAAATCTCTCGATTATCCTAAACCCTAGCCCTGATGGAAGCGGCATCCTTTGCTGCTGGGGTTCGGCAGCAAAGATATAGCGTACAGCAGGAAATAGCTCCTGATTATCAATCGGAATATTTTAGAATCAGGATTGTTCCGTTGAAAATTTGTTCGAATAAAGCTTAAAAGTAGTATTTTTGCAGTATGGAAACAAATAGACAGAAAAAAATAGGCGGTGTCATCCAAAAAGATTTGGTGGACATTTTGCAAGGTGAAGTGAGAAAAAATGGCGTTACTAACTTAGTAATTTCAGTATCCAAAGTAGTGGTGACCTCAGATTTATCGGTAGCTACGGTGCATTTAAGTATTTTTCCTCAAGAGAAGGCAAAAGAAACATTAGAAGCCATAAAAACGAATACCAACTTGATTAAACACGATTTGTCGCAACGTGTTCGTTTGCAATTGCGTAGAGTTCCTAATTTGGTTTTCTTTATTGATGACTCTTTGGATTATATCGAGAAAATCGACAATGCCTTAAAAAACCAAGAAAATCCTATTGAAAACAGAGATTTATTAGAAAAACGCAGACAGTTTTAAATTGAATTTTCCACTTTACATCGCGCACAGATACCTAAGAAGTAATAGCAAAAATAGCGCTATTAATATCATCAATCGTATTGCTAGTTTGGGCATCATTGTGGGGGCTATGGCGCTTTTTGTGGTGCTGTCGGTATTTAGCGGTTTAAAAGAATTTAGCCTTTCGTTTACCAACGAAATTGACCCCGATTTGAAAGCGACGCCTACCCTTGGTAAATCGTTTTTTGTTACTCCCCAACAAGACCAAGAAATCAAAAAAATAGCCGGAATTGCTTCGTTCTCCAAAATTATTGAAGAACGAGTGCTTTTTACTTTTGCAGACAAGCAAGAAGTGACTTATTTGAAAGGAGTGGACACGCAATTCACCAAAGTAAACGCTATTGAAAAAAAATTATACAACGGGCAATGGCTGCAACCCAACACCTATCAAGTTGTGGTAGGATATGGAATGGCGCAAAAATTCTCGATGGGTTTGTTTGATTACAACACGGCGCTTGAAGTTATGGTGCCAAGGGCGGGTAAAGGGACGATTACCATTCCATCGGAAGCCTTTAACCAGACTGATTTGATTCCGATTGGGATTTATTCGATTAGCGAAGATTTGGACTCAAAATACGTTTTTGCCGACTTAGGATTGACACAAGAATTACTAGAATACCAACCCAATCAAATTTCGGGAATAGAATTTAAACTCCAGCCAAATGCCAATGAAGAAGCCATTATTGAGCAACTACAAACGATTTTCAAGAATAAAATCACGCTAAAAAACAGAGCGCAGTTGAACGAGTCGCTTTATAAAATGTTGAATACCGAAAACATCGCGGTGTATTTAATTTTCACCTTGGTTATTGTCGTGGCGCTTTTTAACCTGATTGGCGCTTTGATTATGATGATTTTGGACAAAAAAGGCAATCTAAAAACCTTGTTCAATCTTGGAACAGAAATCAAGAGTCTTCGCAACATTTTCTTGCTACAAGGCACTTTATTGAGTGTTTATGGAGGAATCATCGGATTGGTTTTGGGTATCGTAATTGTGTTATTGCAACAACAATTCGAGTGGATTATGATTACCCCAACATTGGCTTATCCAGTCGTTTTTAGTTTTGAAAACATCGCAATCGTAATGGCTACCATTATCACGCTTGGCTTTTTGGCTTCGTTAATTGCAAGTAGTCGAGTTACGAAGAAGTTGTTGGATTAAAAGACTATAAAATTTTAGGTAACTTATTGGGAATATCTTCTTTTGAATGCCAAAAAGCTACAATCACAATTTCTTGTTCTTCTATAAAATAATACAATCCGTAGGGAAATTTCCGCAACCAAAACACCCTAATTTTTGAATATCTATACTGAAAACTTTCTAGGTTTCGTTGAATTACTTGAAATGCTTTTCTGAGTTCGGAAGAGAATTTTTTATATATCGCTAGATTTTTAGACGCATAAAAAGCCATTATTTCTTCTATTTCAACGGCACATTTGTCTTTAGAATAAGCTTTTTATAATTCATACTTGGATGCTAGCTTATCTAAAAAATCAAAAGCATCCAAACCAGACTTAGGGTCTTCCTGATGCTCTAACATTCTTTTATCCAATTCCTTTTTTTGATTTTCAGTTAAAGGAATAGCTTCCATTTCCTTCAAAACAAAGTTTTTTACTTTCTGAATAAATGAAGCATCATTACTATTTTGAAGTAAATCAATTAAAAAAGATTTTTCTGCTTGAACACTCATAATAACTATTGTTTAGTCAAATATAGTAAAAAACAAGGTGGCTAAACCATTTATTTACACCACTTCATACCCAGCATAAGCGTCGATAATCTCATCTAGTACGGCAAATAATTCTTCAGGCTTATCAAGTGTAACCAATTGTTGTTTGTAGGTTTTGAACGAATGAATTCCTTTGAAATAATTGGTATAATGTGGTCTTGTTTCTACAATTCCGTGACGTTCGCCTTTCCAGTCCATAGCCCAAGTGAGATGGTTGCGAACCGCTTCTACTCGATCAGCCACCGTGGGTTTGGCCAGATGTTCTCCCGTCTCAAAGAAATGCTTTATTTCGTTAAAAATCCAAGGATAACCTATCGCGGCACGACCAATCATAATACCGTCGATACCGTATTTGTTTTTATATTCTAATGCTTTTTCTGGTGAATCGATATCGCCGTTTCCAAAAATCGGCATGGTGATTCTTGGATTATTTTTGACGCGAGCAATGTGAGACCAATCCGAATGGCCTTTATACATCTGGGCGCGCGTTCTAGCGTGAATGCTTAATGCCGCAACACCAATATCTTGCAAACGCTCAGCTACCTCATCGATGTTGATAGAATTATCATCCCAGCCCAAACGCGTTTTTACGGTTACTGGTAAATGCGTACTATCAATCACCGCTTTGGTCAAACGAATCATCAAATCGACGTCTTTAAGCACTCCAGCGCCAGCACCTTTACAAACGACTTTCTTTACGGGACAACCAAAATTAATATCAATTAAATCTGGATTTACGGTAGAAACGATTTTTGAAGACAAAGCCATCGCTTCTTCATCACCGCCAAAGATTTGTATCCCAACTGGACGTTCGTAATCGAAAATATCCAACTTCATTCGGCTCTTGATGGCATCACGAATCAATCCTTCAGAAGAAATAAATTCGGAATACATCAAGTCGGCACCGTGCATTTTGCACAATCTACGAAAAGGCGGGTCGCTTACGTCTTCCATAGGTGCAAGAAGTAAAGGAAAATCTGGAAGTTCTATGTTTCCAATTTTGGGCATTGCTTAAATTTTTTGCAAAGATAGTTAAGAATTTTTAGTAATAAAATTTAATCTCAAGAGTGCCACAGTTTTAGCATTTTATAATTATTTTTACGAAAACTTCACTATGCTTTTTACCTTTGGTTTTTATTCTTCACTGCTATTAATTTCATTTTCTCACGGCATTGTTTACTCCTTTTTGTTGCTAAAAAAAGGAATTCAAACCGAGGTTTCCTCCAACTATTGGCTAAGCATTTTCATTTTTGTTTGCTGCTTGTATATTGCGCCTTGGATGTTGGGTTTTGGCGGATGGTATGACAATCAGCCTTATCGAGATATTTTATTCTACACCCCTTTTCAGCATCTGTTTTTAATTGGCCCCTTGATGTTCTTTTACATTCAAAGCTTATTGAATCCATCTTTTACTTTAAACATAAAAAATAGTATTCATTTTGTTCCTGGCCTCCTTTATCTGCTTTATAGTTTATCGCTATTTGTTTATGATAAATTAATTCTGGGCGATTACTATTTTTATCAAGACGGTTCTGACAAAGATTTTGATGAATGGTATCAAATCACAGGGCAGCTTTCAATGCTTTTTTATTTTATCATCTCTATTCGATTTTACAATAAATACCGAAAACTAATGCAACAGGTGGTCAGCTACGCAGATAGCTTACTTTTTAAATGGATAAAAACGTTCTTGTACAGCTTTTTGATTATGTTGATTTTGCCCATAGTTTTTGATATTTTAGGTATTTATTTTGCAGAACTAAATAGCTACAAAGGGAGTTGGTGGTTTTTTCTGTTCTTTTCTTTTGTCCTGTATTACATTGCTATAGAAGGATATGCCAATGCTATTGTTGCCAAAATTCCTTTTGAGATATCTGTTTTTGAAAAGAAGCCTGCTTTATTACTAGCCAACCCGTACCACTCAGAAACAGAAGTGTTGGATATTGATTTCGAATTTCTTGAAAACAAACCTTCAGAAGAAATTACTTTTTGGAAAGATAAAATCGAATCGAGTATCATCCAGCAAAAACTCTATCAAGACCCCGAATTATCATTGACCGAAGTGGCTAAAAAATTACAGACCAACGCATCCATAATTTCAAAAACCATCAATCAAGGGTTTCAGATGAACTTTAACGACTACATCAACCATCACAGAATTGAATCTGTCAAAAAAGCGTTTGCACAAGGTGAACATAAAAAAACCACGCTTCTAGGAATTGCCTATGATTGCGGTTTTAACTCCAAAGCTACCTTCAATCGTGCTTTCAAAAAGAATACAGGTTTTTCTCCAAAAGAATATATTTCAAAGCTTTAGCTAAATTTGGGCGCGACCCGAAAAGGGTCAGGCTGCTTATTCCAATCTTTTTTGCTAAAAGAATCGCAAAAAAGGATTTTCCCTTGCATCCTTCGCGCAAAAAAAATTCAAAAACACCTTCTCCTTTTCAAAACACAATTTGAGACTACCCTCAAAATCATTGATTCTGCTTGATGATAAACTCTATTTACAATTTGAGATCTTCTTACTTGGGCTCAAATTATAATTTGCAACGCTTGCTACGGCTATACCACGCATCTTTGCCTTGTTATTCATCCATAAAAACAAAAAATATGAAATCAAGTACAACACGTATTGCTTGTCTAGCAATACTATTTTTAGCCACTTCGTGCGGTGTTTTTGGGTCATTAAACTCCAATACTTCTATTAAACCCAACGAAACATTTGTCTTAGGAAAAAACGAACACAATACTTTCAAAACCTATTTGAAAAATGAAGGAACAACAACCTTAAAAATTTATCAAGCTCCTATTAACGGAGGAACACACTCTGCCGTTCTTATCAAACCCAAAGAAACTGCAACCATCAAAACCGCAAAAAATACGGCTTTAATAATAGAAAACACGGGCAACGAATATGGCTCCGTAACACTAAAAGTAAAAGGCGACTTGAATTTAGGAATGACTTACTATAACCAATAAACTAATGATTAAGATTATGATAAAAATAATTCTCACCATCGTATTGACCATTACGTCAATCTTTGCTCAAGCACAACTTCAAGGTTCTGGAAAAACCATCACTTCGACTTATGATTACAAAAATTTCGACAAAGTTTATCTTCAAGATTTGGATGGAAAAATTGAAATCGAAATAGGAAAACCTTGGAGTATTTCAGTAACCATCGATGACAACTTGAAAGATCTTTTAATTTTCTCAGAAAACGCCTCAGAATATGGACTAAAAATTCAATTCAAAGACAACAAAAACAACAAAAAATATATTGAAAAAACCAACCTCAAAATTAAAATCACAATGCCCGAAGCTAGTGTCATCAAGAATGAAGGAAATAGTGATCTGGACGTTAAGAATGTTTTTGGACGCTACTTTAGACTAGAAAACACAGGAAATGGAGATAGTAAAATTCTTGGAACCATTGATGCTTTAGATATCAATAAAACAGGAAATGGCGATGTAAACGCTGAGAACCTCATTGCAAAAAAAGCCACTTTGATCAGCACTGGAAACGGAAACCTTACCGTAAATGTATCCGAAACACTTTCGGCAAAAGTGTCAGGCAATGGAGATATCATCAACAAAGGAAAAGCCAAATTTGATACCCATTCAAAAAAATCAGGCAATGGAAAATTAATAACCAACTAGCGTTTTCAATCACAAAATCAAAAGAATTATGAAATCGCCACTAACAACAAGTTTGTTGCAAACAAACACCGATAAGTAAAAGGCGACCCGAGCGAAGCGAATTGGCGAAGCATACCAAATATGACCTATAAAAAATAAAATTTACATATATGAAAATAATAAAAACAATCACAACACCTACTTTGTTACCGCATTGGTCACAAGATCTAGTAGTAACCCTACCACGAATCGTCTGCGGCTATTTATTAGCCTTTGATTTTGGAGCGGCCAAATTCGGAATGCCTTGGTCTCCTACTGACAACAACTTAGGCTTGTTTGAAGTCGCGTTTTGGTTCCCCAATGATGTAGCAAGTTATGGAGGAATTTTTGCGATTGCCCCAGCATTTTTTGCTTGGATGGGCGCTTTTTCGGAGGCAATTGGTGGGCTTCTTCTAATAATTGGCCTGCAAACAAGGATAGCTTCATTCCTAATCGTTTGTACTATGCTAGTAGCTATTTTTATGCAACAAATTCAAAACGGCCTTTGGAATTGCCTACCTGCTATGGGCTTTCTTTGGATTGGCCTTTTTAATCTGATGTTAGGCTCTGGACGTTTTGGCATGGATTATTTATTAACTAAAAACAAAGCATAATTATGAGAACTACACTAAACATAATGTCACTATTACTTTGCATACTTTTGACAAGTTGTATTCAAAAAACGTATAAAAGAACGGTAGTTTATACTTTGGATGTATCTAAAATCAAGAACATAAAAAAAGTAGGAATTCGAGGAAATGACAAACCTCTTTCTTGGGATAATGATACCGAAATGAAAGAAATTAAAAAAGATAATCTTTATCAGACTACAATAACTACCAATACAGGATACAAGTTCACCGAAGTGAAATTTGTGGTAAATGAGCAGTTTGAATTAGAAAACAAAGAGAATAGAAGAGTTATTTTTGATGCAAAAAAAGATACCACTAAGGTCTTCTTTACTTTTGATAAAAAATAAAAAACTCAGCCAATTTCATCATTAGCCAATTGATAATAAGCGTAAACCCCTAAAACCAATTCTCCTACAGTACCCAAGAGAAATACTGTAGAAGGCAAGCCGTCTAAAAACATCGAAACCAATCTCCCGAAAGCCAAGCCCAACATAAAAATCATATTAGAAATAGTTGCCGCTTTCCAAAATTGTTTTTGAAAAATTCCTAAAAGCCAAAAAAATGAAAAGCCCAAATACAAACCCATTATGGCTTTAAAAATATTCGCTTCATCAACTGATGAAATAGTAACATCGAAAACTAAGGCAGGTTGAAATCCATATACAATTGCTACCGAAAACACGATTCCTACCGACAAAATAAGATGTAAATGCTTTGCGATCATGAATCAAAAATACAAAAAACTCCTTGGGAAAAATGGACTTCAGAATTCAAATCCATTTTTATACTAAAAAATTGCTACAAAGTATCCTGTACATGTATATAAATTCAAGTCGTAAAGGGTACTATACTCAAAAACTTCGGTCATAAATATAAACTTTGCGTTATATTTGCAGACTGAATGCGAAAGCATTTGCACACAATGACAGAAGAAGCACATGAAACACATTAGAAATTTTTGCATTATTGCACACATTGACCACGGAAAAAGTACCCTTGCCGACCGATTATTAGGCGCTACGCAAACGGTTACCGCTCGAGAAGAAAAAGCCCAATTGCTTGACAATATGGACTTGGAGCGCGAACGTGGTATTACCATTAAGAGTCACGCTATACAGATGGAATACACTTACAAAGGCGAACAATATATCTTGAATTTGATTGACACTCCAGGTCACGTGGATTTCTCCTATGAAGTTTCTCGTTCAATCGCCGCCTGTGAAGGTGCGCTTTTGATTGTAGATGCTGCTCAAAGTATACAAGCACAAACGATTTCGAACTTATACTTGGCTTTAGAAAACGACTTAGAAATCATTCCTGTTTTGAATAAAGTCGATTTACCAAGCGCTAATCCTGAAGAAGTAAGCGATGATATTATTGATTTGTTGGGCTGTAAATTAGAGGATATTATTCATGCCTCAGGAAAAACAGGTTTTGGTGTCGAAAATATTTTAGCTGCCATTATCGAAAAAATTCCAGCTCCAAAAGGAAATGTGGACGAACCTCTTCAAGCCTTAATTTTTGATTCACATTACAATCCGTTTCGAGGTATTGAAGTAATTTTTCGTGTGAAAAATGGGGAAATCAAAAAAGGCCAAAAAATCAAATTCATGGCTACTGGCAATGAATATTTTGCGGATGAAGTAGGGACATTGAAATTGAACCAGGTTCCAAAAAACACAATATCCACAGGGGATGTAGGTTATTTAATTTCTGGAATTAAAGAAGCCAAAGAAGTAAAAGTAGGAGACACGATTACAGATGCCAAAACACCTACAACGAATATGATTACTGGTTTTGAAGATGTAAAACCAATGGTATTCGCCGGAATTTATCCTGTAGACACAGAAGATTATGAGGATTTGCGTTCTTCAATGGAAAAACTACAATTGAATGATGCTTCTTTGGTCTTTACACCAGAGAGCTCTGCAGCCTTGGGCTTTGGTTTTCGATGTGGTTTCTTGGGAATGTTGCACATGGAAATCATTCAAGAGCGTCTAGAACGCGAGTTTGATATGACAGTAATTACTACTGTTCCTAACGTTTCCTATCATGCATTTACTAAAAAAGAGCCTGAAAAGATTTTAATTGTCAACAACCCATCAGACTTACCTGAACCTTCAAAACTAGACCACGTAGAAGAACCGTATATTAAGGCTACAATTATTACAAAATCTGATTTTGTGGGTAATGTAATGAGTTTGTGTATCGAAAAACGAGGAGTGATAACCAACCAAACCTATTTAACTACCGAGCGTGTAGAATTGAATTTTGATATGCCTTTGGCAGAAATTGTATTCGATTTTTATGATCGATTGAAAACGGTTTCTAAAGGTTACGCATCGTTTGACTACTCGCCTATTGGAATGCGTACTTCAAAATTGGTGAAACTAGACGTGTTATTAAATGCACAAACGGTTGATGCACTTTCTGCTTTGATACACGAAGACAACGCTTACAATATTGGAAAGAAAATGACCGAAAAATTGCGTGAGTTAATTCCGAGACAGCAATTTGACATTCCGATTCAAGCAGCTATTGGAGCCAAAATTATTGCTCGTGAAACGATAAAAGCCTTGCGTAAAGACGTTACCGCCAAATGTTACGGTGGAGATATTTCTCGTAAACGTAAATTGTTGGAAAAACAGAAAAAAGGTAAAAAACGTATGCGCCAAGTAGGAAATGTGGAAATTCCTCAGGAAGCGTTTATGGCGGTATTGAAGTTGAACGACTAGAGCCCCCTAACCCCCGAAGGGGAAATTACAATATTGAAAAACCTGATGATGTAAAAATTGTCAGGTTTTTTTGTTTTTAGCAAAAATCAAGTTTGTTTTCAAACTAATAATAAGACTAATTTACTTTGGAAAATAGCTTAAGACTAACAGGTGACAAAACCTTTTTTCATTAACTTTGTTTTTATGGAAACAATAAAATTAAACATTGATTTAAGTGTAAGTCAATTACTTGAAGCGGTTAAACAATTATCCCCAAAAGATCGATTGAAAATCAATGATGCGCTTTGGAATGAAGATGTTGAAATTCCTATAGAACATCAAAAAATTGTTTTAGATCGAATCGCTAAAGCTAAAACCAATCCTGAACGCATTTTGGATTGGGACAAAGTATATAAAACACTATAAGGTTTGGGCTATAAATTAAAGATAGATATTGACGCATTCAATGACATCCTTGAAACTTCTGAATGGTATGAAATACAATTAAAAGGTTTGGGTTTTCGCTATAAATCTCAAGTAAAAAGACAAATTAATTCTTTAAAGAAAAACCCTTACTTGTATTCTATAAAATACAACGAGGTGAGATGTCGGAAAATTGAAAAATTCCCTTTCCTAATTCATTATCTAGTACACGAAGAACTAAAGTTAATTACTGTTTTTGCCATTTTTCATACTTCGAGAAATCCTGAAATTTGGAAAAAACGAAATAAGTAATTTTTTTTTCTGCAAATATTGAATTAGCTTTTATGACAATAAAAAGAAAACCTGATGATGTAAAAGTTGTCAGGCTTTTTTAATTCCCCCTTCTGGGGGCTAGGGGGCTTATTTATCCTTCAACCAATCAAACAATCGCTGTGCATCGGAGCCTTTGAATAATTGTGTGCCTTCGTTCATCGTGGCGGCTGAACCGCAAGCCACTCCCCAGCGAATAACTTCTTTTAAAGGTTTATTTTGAGATAGTGCCCAAACCATTCCTCCCACCATACTATCACCAGCACCTACCGTACTCTTTTTAGCGACATTGGGAGCAGGAACAAACTCATAATGGTCTTTGGTAACCAATACAGCGCCTTGTGGTCCCAAAGAAACCACTACTATTTCCGCACCTCCTTTGGCTATAATTTGTTTGGCTGCTTCGTTTACTTCTTCCATTTCTAGTCGCTCTTCACCAATTAATTTGGCTAGTTCACCAACGTTTGGCTTGATTAAATAAGCGCCAACTTCAAGCACCTTTTCTAAAGCTTCTCCTGAGGTATCAATAATTAATTTTGAGTTGTTCTCTTTGGCAATATGCGCTACTTTTTGATAAAAATCAGCATTCAAACCTTCATTCAAACTACCGCTAGCGACCAAAAATTTGGGTTTGAACTCGGCAATTTTAGCTAAAAATCGTTTACTTTCTTCTTCCGTTAACGAACCTCCCGTAAATCCAAATCGGTATTGCGAATTGGTATTCGTATCTACCGCCACAAAACTTTCTCTTGTCCAACTCTCCACAGCAACAGCCTCACTGGCAATATTTTCTTTAGCTACTAATTCTTCTAACAATTGCCCCATGGCCCCGCCTGAAGTAAATACCGCCATAGAATTGCCACCCAAACGAGCGATCGCTTTAGAGACATTGATTCCGCCACCTCCAGCATCGTATCTTGGCACTTCGCAACGAATTTTTTGTTCAGCTACTAATCCTTTAAAACTAGTACTTTTATCTACTGCTGGGTTGACCGTCAGGGTCACTATATCGAATGCTTCCATGATTTCAATTTTTAATTACATAAAGATGCGTATTTTCGATGAAAATCGAGGTATTCTTGGCAATTAATTCTTTGTACCTTTGCCTTTTTAAAACCATAAAAAAACATGATTGAAGATAAAAACCCTCAACGTACTAGTATTGCTCAATTAGGTGAATTTGGGTTAATCGACCATTTGACAAAAAACTTTGAAAGTAACCAAGAATCAACATTAAAAGGAATTGGTGATGATGCAGCCGTTTTAGATTTTGGGACAAAAAAAACTATAGTTTCGACCGATTTATTAATTGAAGGTGTGCATTTTGATTTGGCTTACATGCCTTTAAAACATTTGGGATACAAAGCAGTGGTAGTTAATCTCTCTGATATTTGTGCGATGAATGCAAAACCTACACAAATTACAGTTTCGGTAGCCGTTTCCAATCGATTCCCGTTAGAAGCTTTAGAAGAATTATACGAAGGAATTACTCGAGCGGCCAAAGAATACAAAATTGATGTTATTGGTGGCGACACTACTTCTTCTCAAAAAGGAATGATTATTAGCATTACGGCTTTAGGTGAAGCTGATGAAGACGAAATCGTATATCGAAACGGAGCCAAAGTAACTGACTTATTAGTAGTAACTGGTGATATTGGAGCAGCCTATATGGGGCTTCAAGTTTTAGAAAGAGAAAAACAAGTCTTTCATGTAAATCCTAATTCACAGCCTGATTTAGATGCGTATACTTATTTAATTGAACGACAACTGAAACCAGAAGCAAGAACCGATATTCGTACCTTATTACATGCTTTAGAAATACACCCTACCGCCATGATTGATGTTTCTGATGGTATTTCTTCTGAAATTATGCATTTGTGCAAACAATCTAATGTGGGTTGTAATTTATATGAGGACAAATTACCCTTAGATCCTCAATTTATTTCGGTTTGTGAAGAGTTCAATATTGATAGTACAACTATCGCGATCAACGGAGGAGAAGATTATGAGTTATTATTTACTGTAGCAATGTCTGATTTTGATAAAATTAAAGGAAATCCAAACTTTACAATTATTGGTCACATGACTGAACCGAGTGAAGGCATTCACTTAATTACTCGTGCGAATACCAAAATTCAATTAAAAGCTAGAGGCTGGAATGCGTTGAGTGAATAATCTATTTGTTTCTATAAAAAAAGAGTCGTTTTCTAATTGAAAACGACTCTTTTTTTATAAAACATATATCCAAAAAATTTTCATAATAACCTAAACATATCTTAACTCTAGAATATAGTAATTATGAAAATCAAAATAATTTAACGAATAAAATAAAAAAGGTGGAATTTCTTCCACCCTTTTTGCCCCAAATCTACCATAAACTTAACCTACTAATATTATGGTGTAGTAAACTTACTGCATAGCTATATTACTAACAATCTTTTCCGATGAAATGCATATAAATCCGATTAAATACACATTTTATGATTTCTTTAATACGCTCTAGCGTCTTTTCCCTCATAAAAATTCATAAAAGCACGATTGACTACCCGGTTACCTCCTGGAGTAGGATAATCGCCTGTAAAGTACCAATCCCCTAAATTTTTAGGACAAGCAATATGCAAATTTTCAACCGTTTGGAAAATGATTTTTACTTCCGCATTAATTTCTGTTGAACTCAACATTTCTGCAATCTTGTCAGAGACTTCTTGTGGCGAAAATGGAGCATAAATAGCAGTAACATAATTCACTACTTCAGCATCTTTAAAGTTTTCTTGCGCTTTACATTTAGCATAAACTTCATCTACAATATGATACAAGTTTCTTTCTTTAAGCAATTCTAACGCCGCTTTAAAAGCAATTAATCCTTCAAGCTTAGCCATATCAATTCCGTAACAATCTGGATAACGAATTTGAGGCGCTGAGGAAACAACTACAATACGTTTAGGATTCAAACGATCCATCATTTTAATGATGCTTTTCTTTAATGTAGTACCACGAACAATACTATCATCAATAATCACTAAATTATCTGTAGGCTCAACCACTCCATAAGTCACATCATAAACGTGAGCCACTAAATCATCTCTACTACTATCCTCAGTTATAAATGTTCTTAATTTTGCATCTTTAATCGCTACTTTCTCTGTACGGATTTTTACAGCTAATAATTCTTGTAAACTCTCCGCAGTTAAGGTATTTCTATTAGCTAAAATAAAATTGTTTTTACGTTGATTCAAAAAATCCTGAGCAGCTTCTACCATACCAAAGAAAGAAGTTTCAGCGGTATTTGGAATATAAGAAAACACCGTATTATCAGTATCGAAATCAATCGTTTCCAAAACAGCTGGTAATACCAATTTACCTAGCATTTTTCGTTCTTTATAAATCTCAGCATCACTTCCTCTTGAGAAATAGATTCGCTCAAAAGAACATGATTTTTTGGTAATTGCAGGAAGAATCTCTTGCATAGAAACGGTTCCGTTTTTTTTGATGATTAATGCAGCTCCTGGATCGATTTCATGTACTTCATCAAAAGGGACATTAAAAACCGTTTGAATCACTGGACGTTCTGAAGCTACAACAACAATTTCGTCATCTTGGTAAAAATAAGCGGGTCTAATTCCTGCTGGATCTCTAAAAACAAAAGCATCACCGTGACCTAAAAGTCCTGCCATTGCATATCCTCCGTCAAGATTTTTGGCTGCACGTCTTAAAATCTTTGCAACATTTAATCGTTCGGCTATTATGGGCGAAGCCTCTCTTTTATTTAGACCTTCGTTTTTGCACTCTTGATACAAATCAGTTACGGCATCATCAAGAAAATGACCTATTTTTTCCATTACTGTAACAGTATCCGCCATTTCTTTTGGATGTTGACCTAGCTCTACTAAATTTTCAAAAAGCTCCTTAACATTGGTCATGTTAAAGTTTCCTGCTAAAATCAAATTACGGTGCATCCAATTATTCTGTCTCAAGAATGGATGCACACTCTCTATGCTGTTTTTTCCAAAAGTTCCATAACGAACGTGCCCTAAAAACAACTCTCCCAAATAAGGAATGTTGGCTTTTTGCAATTCAACATTTTCGACATATTCAGGATTTAAAGTAAGCTCTTCATTAATTCTTGAATTAATTTGAGCAAAAACATCTTGAATAGGCTGCGCATGATTAGAACGTACTCGGCTAATATATCTTTGACCAGGTTCTACGTCTAATTTTATGCTTGCAAATCCAGCACCATCTTGTCCTCGATTGTGCTGTTTTTCCATAAGCAAATACATTTTTTGGATGCCATAAAAAGCCGATCCATATTTTTCCTTATAATATTCAAGGGGCTTAAGAAGTCGTACTAAAGCTATTCCGCATTCATGTTGTAAAGCGTCACTCATGGTATTTTATTGTTGTGTTGTAATTATGCTGTTTATTAAAAAAAGCTCAGTTTCCTGAGCTTAAGTCATTATAGTTCGATATCAAATTGAGTCAAAGCTTTGAACTGTTTCAAGCGTTGATTTACTTCTTTTGCTTCTAAACCAACCATTCGCTCCGTTCCAAACTTCTCCACACAAAAGGAAGCCAAATTCGATCCGTAAATGATTCCGTTTTTCATATTTTCAAAAGAAATATTTTCACTTTGAGCAATATATCCAGAAAACCCTCCAGCAAAAGTATCACCGGCTCCTGTTGGATCATAGACTTCTTCTAAGGGTAAAGCTGGCGCAAAAAACACTTCTTTATTATGAAACAAAAGCGCTCCGTGTTCTCCTTTTTTAATTACTACATATTTAGGCCCAAGAGTATGAATTTTGGCCGCAGCTTTTACTAATGAATATTCCCCAGAAAGTTGTCTAGCCTCTTCATCATTAATGGTAATTACATCCACACGCTTAATCACATCAAGCAATTCTGGCAGTGCGCAATCCATCCAGAAGTTCATAGTATCCAAGACTACTAATTTTGGAGTAATTTCCATTTGATCCAAAACACTGCTTTGTACTAATGGATGAAGATTTCCTAACATTACTACTTCAGCATCTTTGAAATTTTGAGGTACTTTGGGTTGAAAATCAGCTAGAACATTAAGTTCTGTAACCAGAGTATCTCTTGAATTCAAATCATTATGATACAAGCCACTCCAGAAAAAGGTCTTACCACCTTTAACAATCTCAATTCCAGAAATATCAATATTTCGAGAAGTTAATAAATCTAAATGCTCTTGTGGAAAATCATCTCCTACTACAGAAACAATAGCAGATTGTAAGTTGAAAAAAGAAGCTGACAAACCAATATATGTTGCAGCACCTCCTAATATTTTATCTGTTTTCCCAAAAGGGGTCTCAATTGCGTCGAAAGCTACTGTTCCAACAATCAATAATTTATTCATTTGCTGTGTTTCGAATTAAGGCGCAAAGATAGTTCATAAAGTGTAAAGTTGCAACGATTGCAAGCAGCAAAGAAATAAAACTAAAAAATACTGATTTTCAGCTATTTATATCATTTTTTGATCCTCTTTTTCATAAAAAGAATCTATAGAAAGTTGCTTTTGTTGCGAGGCCATCACAGCCAACTCATCACAACGCTCATTTTGAGGATGATTATTGTGTCCTTTGATCCATTTAAAATCGACTTGATGTTTGCGATAAATAATTAAAAAGCGCTTCCAAAGATCTGCGTTTTTTCGGTCTATAAATCTTTTTTTCTCCCAACCAAAAACCCATTTTTTCAAAACAGAATCTACCACATACTTAGAGTCAGAAATAACCAAAACCGAAGTATTATCGTTTTTCAACTTTTCAAGACCAACAATTACGGCTAAAAGCTCCATCCTGTTATTAGTAGTTAAACGAAAGCCCTCATAAAACTCTTTTCTATAAGGCTTGCCAACCCATTCCATAACTACGCCATAACCTCCCGGTCCGGGATTACCTTTGGCCGCTCCATCGGTATAAATATGAACTTGATGTGACATCTGGAGTATTTAGTTATTGATTTACTTGCTACAGCTTTTAAAAGACTTAGTCCTTTAATAAATTATCTATAATTATTGGAAAATGTTTTTGTTCCAATTCATGAATTTTTACCGCCACATCTTCAGGGGTATCGTCAGGAGTTAAAGCAACGGCAGCTTGAAAAAGTATGGCTCCTTCATCGTAATTTTCATTTACATAATGAATTGTAATTCCAGTTTCCTTTTCTTGATTAGCCACAACTGCATGATGAATATGCATGCCATACATTCCTTTGCCGCCAAATTTCGGCAACAAGGCTGGATGGATATTTACAATTTTATTAGGATAAGCATCGATAAGATTTTGAGGTACTTTTAATAAAAAACCAGCTAAAACAATTAAATCAGGTTCGAAGGTATTTATTTTTTGTAATAAAAAACCTTCTTTTAACTCTTCTTTTGAAAAAATTTGAGAGGGTACCTCTAATTTCGCTGCACGTTCAATCACTTTTGCAGCGGGATTATTAGTGAAGATACTCACCACCTTAGCTTTAGAAGAATTAAAAAAATATTTAATAATATTTTCTGCGTTTGTTCCCGATCCTGAAGCAAAAACAACAATTTTTTTCATATTCTAACTCATTTTATTTTGCAAAAAACGACATAAAAAACGAAAAAAAATAGCTTTAAATGTCGTTTGTCAAAATAAATTTTAGCTTTTATGCAATACATTTATTAACTAAATGGTAGTTTTAAAATAAAGTTTTTTATTTTTGCCAACAAATTAAATTCTAAAATTAAAGATTATGTCAGACATTGCATCAAGAGTAAAAGCGATTATCGTAGACAAATTAGGTGTTGACGAAAACGAAGTTGTAACAGAAGCAAGC
>CAUPCW010000039.1:0-28259 GCA_963509895.1 uncultured Flavobacterium sp. | reverse complement strand
GGATTAAGAGGACTTCCTCCAGTTGCATTGGCATACCAAAGAATTGAAGTTCCAGCGGCTACTAAGTTACTAATGGTTCCACTATTACAAACCAATTGATTCCCAGAACCACTAGGAGCAGGAGTTTTTGTGATGGTTACTATTGTACTGGCTCTATTAGTGCTCTCACAACTTATAGTATTGTTTAAAGTTTGTGATGCATAATACGTGCCATCCGTAAGATCTGAAGTAGGATCGAGAGCTATACCGCCTGTACTTTGCAAATACCATTTTACATTGGTTCCTGTGGCAATTAAGTCGGATATTTTTGCACTATTACAAAATGTTTGCGTTGTATTTGTGATTGGTGCTGATGGATCTAGAACTGTAACATTTACAGAAGTACGAGTGGTACTTTTACAAAGCGTAGCTGGATCAGTTTGTTCAGCATAATAGGTTTGAGTGGTTAATGCTGTAGTACTGTTTAAAGCAGCGCCACCTGTACTATTTAAAAACCATTGTATAGCATTACCAGTAGCCATCAAATTACTTACAGTAGGTTGATCTATTTTGCAATATGTTTGATTTGCAGTTGCTAGTGGCGGATTTGTAAGATTAAATACAGCGGTTATATCGGCACTTGATGATTGACATTGGCCATTAGAAATTGTCCATGTGAAAACATACGTACCTGGTAAGCTTACTGTTGCAGTTGAATTTGGGGAGGTGCTGTTTGCAAAGCTTACTGTGCCAGGACCGCTTTTTAAAGTCCAGTTTCCAGTTCCAGAAAGAGGAGTGTTTGCTCCCAATGGAGTTGAAGTCAAGTTACATAATGATTGATTTGGACCTACTGTTGCAACTGTTGGAGTAGTTGCTATTGGTATATTTATACTGTCCGATGAATAGCATGGCGTCATTGCTGTGGCGCTGATTATGACAGGGTTTGGGCTTTCGTTATTGTAATTCACAGCATTTCTACCAAAATCAGTCGTTTTATTGAGTTCTGGACTTAAGAAAGAGTTGGTAACATTATAATTACTAACATCGTTATCTTGCATTGTAAATGCAAAAAATTTGATGTCATTTCCTGAATAACCAACTTGTGTTTTTAATAGTTCAACTTCAAATCCTTTACTGTAGTCTGATATTCCAGTATTATTTTTGTTAACTCCCATAACAGCAGAAGGAACTCCTGTTGCAGCTGTTCCTAAGTATGTTTTTATGGAGTTTGGATTTTTTAACTCTATGATATCTGCATAATAATTGGTTTCGCCAATATCGGTTGCAATAGCCAGACAATAGTCTGCTTCAAAATAACTATCAAAAGTACTAGGGTTGTTATTAAAAAAATTATAAGCTCTCACTGAGGGAAGTGAGCCGTTTTCATCGCCGTAATTAGAGATATTAAATCCTCCTGGTTTAGTGTCCAAGAAAACTAAAATTCGTCTATAGTTTATTAATTTTCCAGTAATTCCAAATATAAGTTTGTCTTCTGTTGGCGTAATACGCAATGAGTTAATATAACCATTAATTGCATTGGTTGATAATGCTGTACTTTGAGTGTTGTCTTCATAACTTCCGGTTCCCCATGCATTTTCGTTGATAACTCCGTCATAGGTAACGGCATATCTTGAACGTACAGTAACGGTTTGATTATTTGTTATGGTGTTAGTGATAAAAGTTCTATTAGTAGAGAATGCTTGTCGTACCACCCCATTTACAGAAAATTCAAATACATCTCCTCCTCCTGTAGCATTAAAAGTTAATGATGTCCCCTCACAGGTAGAATTTATTGAATTACTTGTAGGGCTAACACTTAATGATACACTAGGTGGTTGGTTTTGTATGACAGCCACAACAGGAACTCTCGTGCTTGTATCTGTTGTTGATTTGGCTTGTACGTAATAAGTAGTCGTTGTTGTTAAAACGGGAGTAGTATATACAGGACCAGTTGCAATGGGCGTAACAGCATTTTGTGAGGTAAACCATTCTACAGTTTCTCCGCTACTTACAGTTGCAGTCAAGGTTACACTTCCTGAGCCGCAACTACTCCCTCCTGTAACATTGGGAGGAAGTAGAAGAAGCGCTTTTTTGGGGGCAAAAAAGGGGGTTGGGACGTAATTGTAAGGTGTAGGTTTTTTGTTAAGTTGAACTACCGATAATTTTGGAGAGCTATTTCTTTTTATTGGCTTTCCTGAGGTTGTAAAAGTTAATAAAAAATGAAATACTAAAAATAATAGTAGTTTATTTTTCATAAATGTATTTTTTAATTTAAAAAATTAAGGATTATATATTTGGGCCTAAAGTATAAAATAATTATACTTTGAAAACTGCATTTCTCTTTACGAAGACGTTTTCGTTTCACTATAACGTTGTAGTCTTCTTAATTTTTGATAACTTTTTTTTAACATTTAAAAAGCTTTTTTTTAATGTTTCAAATGCAACAAATCGATTTGTTTTATTTAAAAAAGTCTAAAAGAAAACAACAGAATATTTCATAAAAGTTAAATTTTAATGGATATTATTCTTTTTGAGGTACTTATGGGTATTTTTTTTTGTTTTTATTAGCAATTTCATCAGTAGTGAGTTATTGAAGGAAGCGTTTTTGAAAATAATCCAGTCAATTTTGAAATGCTTCAAAGAATTTATTCAAAAGAGTATTTTTTTGTTGTTTTCTCTAAAAAAAGAACAGAGTTAGTTCTTAATTAGGTAAAAGTGTTTCATTTGATCTGATGTAATAGCTTCAGAAAATTGCTTTGTTTTACTATTGTTATTTTAATAAAAAGCTTTTTCCAGGATATTTGGAATTAGTAGCAACGAAGTTTTTGGCTAATCATTTAAAATGTATATTTGCAGTCACAAAAAAAATATACGAACTGTTGATTATTTGTCAACCGAAAATAAAATAGAATGAAAGCAGGAATTGTAGGGTTACCAAATGTTGGAAAATCAACATTATTCAATTGTTTATCAAATGCAAAAGCGCAGAGTGCAAACTTCCCTTTTTGTACCATCGAACCTAATATTGGAGTGGTCAATGTACCCGATCCTAGAATAGAAAAGCTAGAGCAATTGGTAAAGCCAGAACGTGTGCAAATGGCGACTGTAGATATTGTAGATATTGCTGGATTAGTAAAAGGTGCTAGTAAAGGAGAAGGATTAGGGAATCAATTCCTTGGAAACATAAGAGAGTGTAACGCTATTATTCATGTTTTGCGTTGTTTTGATAACGATAATATTGTACACGTAGATGGTAATGTAAATCCTATTCGTGATAAAGAAACTATCGATATCGAATTGCAGTTGAAAGATTTAGAGAACGTTGAAAAACGCTTAGAAAAAGTAAATCGTGCGGCTAAAACTGGAAATAAAGAAGCACAAACCGAAAAAGCGCTATTGGATAGAATCAGAGAAGCGCTTTTGCAAGCTAAATCAGCAAGAACCATTTTTCCACAAAGTAACGATGAAGAAGTTTTGATGGAAAGTTTTCAATTGATTACGGCAAAACCAGTTTTATATGTTTGTAATGTAGATGAAAGTTCGGCTGTAAATGGTAACAAGTATGTAGATCAAGTACGCGAATTAGTAAAAGATGAAGAAGCCGAAGTAATTGTTCTTTCAGTAGGAGCAGAGGCTGATATTACAGAATTAGAAAGCTACGAAGAACGTCAAGTTTTTCTTGAAGATATGGGATTGCAAGAACCTGGTGCCTCTGTTTTAATTCGTGCGGCCTATAAATTATTAAAACAACAAACCTATTTTACTGCTGGTGTTAAAGAAGTACGCGCTTGGACGATTAATATTGGTGCAACCGCTCCTCAATCTGCGGGTGTTATTCATACCGATTTTGAAAAAGGATTCATTCGTGCCGAGGTAATTGCTTATGAAGATTTCGTTCAATACGGATCAGAAGCAAAATGTAAAGAAGCCGGAAAATTTAGAGTAGAAGGAAAAGAATATGTAGTAAAAGATGGTGATGTAATGCATTTTAGATTTAATGTGTAATTAGTTACCATAAATAAGTAATACTAATAAAAAGTAAATACAAAAGGATAGGGTTGCTACAAAGCCCTATCCTTTTTTTAATATCTCATTGCGATTTCAAATAATTATTCTTTTAAAGAAGCCATATCGATTACGAAGCGGTATTTTACATCACTTTTTAGCATTCTCTCATAAGCGTGGTTGATGTCTTGTATTTTGATAATCTCAATTTCAGAAACAATATTGTGTTTTCCACAAAAATCTAACATTTCTTGTGTTTCAGCAATTCCACCAATAAGTGAACCGGCTACTGATTTTCTTCCTAGAATCATTGGAACTGTATTTAGTATGGGTTCTAAACCTCCAAGATATCCAACTAAAACTAATGTTCCGCTAGTGTTTAAAGTAACCACATAAGGATTAATATCGTGAATAGTAGGAACTGTATCGATAATTAAATCAAATGCTCCGCTTACCGCATTCATTTGGTTTGCATCGGTTGAGATCACTACATGATGTGCTCCTAAATCTTTTGCGTCTTGAATTTTATCTGGCGTTCTAGAAAACAAAGTTACCTCAGCACCTAATCCTTTTGCTAATTTGACAGCCATGTGACCCAATCCACCTAGGCCTACAACGGCAACTTTACTATCTTTTCCTACTTTCCAATGTTTTAGAGGGGACCAAGTGGTAATGCCTGCACATAATAATGGAGCAACTGCAGATAACTCTAAATTAGCAGGAATAAGTAATACATAATGTTCATCTACAACTATTTTTTCAGAATACCCTCCAAAAGTATGTCCACCTAAATGTTTGTCTTCTCCATTGTAAGTTCCAACCCATCCATTTGAACAATATTGTTCTAAATTTTTTTTGCAATTATCACAGGTGTGACATGAATCAACTAAACAGCCAACGCCAGCTAAATCACCTACTTTAAATTTGGTAACCTCGCTTCCTATTTTGGTAATTTTCCCCACAATTTCATGTCCTGGAATTGAAGGATATAATGTTCCGCCCCAATCGTTTCGGGTAGTATGTAAATCCGAATGGCAAACACCACAATAGAGAATATCGATTTCAATATCTTTTGCTGTAACATCTCTTCGGTTGATCTGTAACTTTTTTAAATCAGCATCGGCAGCTTCTGTTCCGAATGCTTTTACTTGTGTTGTATTCATAATTTGATATATTTAATTGGTTAAAATTTCATTCAAACAATTTACCGTATTCAGTGTTCGGGGGATTGCCTGGACGGGGAATGATTTGAGAATTAAATTCATTAAGTATTTTAAATCAATTGGTTTTTGTAAAGGTGGTGAAGTGTTTTGCTTAATAAATATTTTATATGACTGTCCGCTATGTGTCCCGCATTTCAACAATGGAACACGGATGACACGGATTGAACGGATTTTCACTGATTTTTGTAAATAAAAAATCTGTTTAAATCTGCGTCATCCGCGTTCCTTTTTATTATTAGTACAAGTAACGGATAGTCATAATATTTTATATTGGTATTTATAAATACAATCTTTGGGTTCAAATTACCTTTTAAATTAATTGGTTTATTTTGTTTTTGGTGTAGGATAACGTTCTCCTAATATCTTAAATTTAGCAATAGCTTCCGTAAGTTGTGTTATTTCTTGAGAGGATAAAACAATTGCTGCCGATTGTAAATTTTCGATTAAATGCGCCTGTTTTGTAGTGCCGGGTATTGGAACAATCCATGGTTTTTGAGCCAGTAACCAAGCTAATGCAACTTGTGCTGAGGTGTAGCCTCTTTGATTTCCAAATTCGGTAAGGATATCAATGATTCCCCAATTGGCAACAATGGCTTCAGGTTGGTAACGCGGCAGGGTAGGACGGTTGTCGTTACTTGCAATATATTTAGTACGTTCATTAATCGTTCCTGTAAGATAAGCTCTGCTCAAAGGGCTGTAAGGAACAAATCCTATACCGAGTGCTTCACATAGCGGAATCACATCTTCTAGTGGTTCTCGGGTCATTAATGAAAATTCACTTTGTAAAGCCGTTATAGGTTGAATCGCATGTGCTTTTTGGATGTTGTCTATACCGGCTTCACTCAGCCCAAAATGTTTTACTTTACCTTCTTTAATTAAATCTTTTACGGCACCAGCTACGTCTTCTATGGGGATTTTCGGGTCAACACGATGTTGATAAAGCAAGTCAATCACATCTGTATTCAATCTTTTTAGCGATTGCTCGACCACACTTCTTATATGATCGGGATGACTGTTGAGTCCTCCGGTCATTTTCCCATTTTGAATATCAAAACCAAATTTAGTACACAATGTAATTTTCTTTCTAAATGGGGCGATTGCCTCACCGACTAAATATTCATTTGTGTAAGGACCATAGACTTCGGCGGTATCAAAAAAGGTGACACCATTATCATAGGCTTTTCGTATCAAGGCAATCATAGGTTCTTTATTGGGAATAAAGCTTCTGTGAAAACTCATTCCCATACATCCTAAACCTAAAGGGGAAACTTCAATTTTATTTTTTCCAGTGCCCAAATAACGAGAGCTATTTGTTGTATTACGGTTGGTTTCTTGAGTTGTTTGTATCTCATCAAAAGAATTGGATGACATGCCAAAAGCAGTGCCTGCGACTAATGAACTTCCTGCAAGCGCGCCTAATTTTATGAAGTCTCTTCTGTTGTTATTTTTCATTATTTCTAGTTTTTTTTAGTTAAGGAAGTAATTTATTTTTTATCTTTTTCAGGACTATATCCAAAACTTAATCCTTCTAGCACTTCAAAGTGCTGATACATCTAATCCACTAATTCCTAATGTTCTTTTTTTCATTTTGACCCTCTTTTTATTGTGATTTTTGATCATACAAATTTGAGATAAGAACCAATGTCGTTTGGTATACGAATTACAGTTATTATTACCATTATTACTGATTTAAATAGTTAGCTTAACAGGTTAACAATCTGGGTAGTATATTTGTTCCAATAAATTAATGATAATATTATGGCAGCCATTATTAAACTCGAAAACGTTTCTCAATATAATGAATTAAAGGATGTTGAAACAAAGCATCCTTTGATGAGTGTTTTTGATAATACGAATACAAAAAAATTACCCAATCATTGCCGTATGCACTTTGGATTTTATGCAATTTTTTTAAAGGCTGGACGTTGTGGAGAATTGAAATATGGTCGAAATACTTATGATTATGATGATGGTACTCTTGTGTTCATTAGTCCAGGACAAGTTGTAGAAATAAATAATGAGGAGAATTACAAACCAACAGGCTTGTCACTGCTATTTCATCCAGATTTAGTAAAAGGTACCGTTCTCGGCAAAAAAATGAGTCAGTATTCTTTCTTTTCGTATGATTCGAATGAAGCCTTGCATTTGTCTGTGAAAGAACAACAAATTATAAAAGATTTATTTGAAAAGTTGGAATTTGAACTAAGTCAATCTATTGATAAACATAGTAAAAGTATCATAACCAATACCATCGAATTATTGTTGAATTATTGTGTACGGTTTTATGACAGGCAGTTTATAACACGAGAGAACATCAATACCGATATTTTATCAAAATTCGAACATTTATTGAATGACTATTTTCAAGCTGAAATTACGTCCGAATTAGGACTTCCCTCTGTTGGATATTTTGCGGATTGCTTGCATCTCTCACCGAATTATTTTGGTGATTTAATCAGAAAAGAAACAGGTAAATCGGCTCAAGAACACATTCAATTAAAAGTAATAGATAATGCGAAGGAGAAGATTTTTGACACTGAAAAATCTATAAGTCAAATCGCTTTTGAACTCGGTTTTAAATACCCACAGCATTTTAATAGAATGTTTAAAAAAAGCACGGGCTATACACCTAATGAATACAGAAGTTTGAATTAATGAAAAGAGCAAGTTGCTATATTGATAAACTTACTTTTTTCTGTTGTTAGTAATAGTAAATTTATTTTTTTGCATTTGAGGCGCTAATAAAAAGCATGGTTTATTTGCTTGTGTGGTGGTGTACAGATCGCGAACTTTCTCTATATGGATTTTTTGGAATGTTTTTATATTACGGAAAAAATGATGGGTTTTGACTTGTACAAATTCTTAATTTCGCATTCCAATTCATTCACTCTCTTTTTTATTTACTACTATGAGTACTATATTTTCTGAAAACAAACATATTGGTGAGGTTACATCTTTTAAGGATTTAGTTGAAACCGATTTTAAAGGGGTAATGAATGCCTTATGCTGTCATAGAAATTTAGAAGGCGATTTTGCAGCAATTGTAAGTCAACTGCAACTGAAAGAAAATATAACAGAGGTTTTGCCTGAGGATTTATTAGCACTTCAGCTATCAGATGAAGGGAATAAAGCAAGAGAAATTATCTTAAATGATTTACGTTTATTGACTGATTTTGGCGCTTCTCCGTCTCTTAATTTACTGAAATGCTATGAACGAGACGATGAATTTGATTTCATTTCCACAGATGTGTATTCCTATCATGTAGATCGTTCTCCCATCGCTACGGATACTTTTTTATGTACCTATTACGGTGCAGCCAGTGATATTATCCCAAATGACCAAGCGGAGCAGAAAATTTTAATTCCAGAAATTAGAAATAAGCTAGAAATTTTATATGAAGGCCCATCCGAGGAATTTGAAGATTTTTTGAAGGAAAACTATTTTGATTTGCATTATCAAGCCAAGCCCAATGCAGCGCCTGTTAATTTAGGAAAAGGCCATCTTTGGCGCCTAGCAGTAGATCATCCCAAACAGCAGGTGCTGCCTTGTATTCACAGAGCACCCCTAGAAAATGACGGCGAATATCGTTTGTTGTTGATTTGCTGATGAAAGGATAGATGAATCTTTGTTTAAAAGAAGTTTTTTTTTGTAAGTAGGCTACTGTGTTGATTGTAAGGGGTGTAATTCTGAACAACAAGTTTTTTTAAATATGTAATTCTATCGTTTTGCAATTGTTTATTTAGTCTTTTTGAAATCAAATCTTTTATTCTAAATACAACATTGAAAAATGTTCTAAAATTTCTTTTATGGAAATAGTACTTTAGAAATTAAAAATTTGCCCCAACCATTCTTTTCATCGTATCCAAAAATGCCTGATAAAAAGCATCATCTTTAGCGTATAATCGATAAAGATCTAATTCACTCTTACGCTGTTTTGACATTACTTCATCAAGGATTTTCTTAAAAGCTAAATCCCTATTTAAAACATCCCTATTGTCAGCAACTTTTGTTTGATAATCTGGATGTGCCTGAATGTATTTTCCTAGAGTTACAAATTTTATTCTTTGGTCTTCTGGTGTGGCTTCCCAACCTTGAAACCAACGTTCGTTGAAACTATTGATGATTAAATCTAGAGGATCTTCTTCTTTGTCGTTGCCATGCGCTCCTCTCGGATTGGGATTTTGTGGATCTAGTTCGGTCTCACTTTCATCTAAAATTATGGATTGATTTAATTTCACTCTTTCCAATCCATAGGTAGACAAATCCACTGAATTTAGTAATTCATCCAAAGCATCGCTACTCGCGTCAACGATAATCAATTTCGGTATTAAAAATTTCAAGAACCAAAACAACTTTTCCCATTGCAACACTTCATAAGGAAGAATGGCCGCCATTTGACCATAGATTTTCACAAACTGCTTGGCTTTAATCTTAAAGTCGGCTTTTTCTGCATCTTCTAAGTCTAATTGGCTATTAAATCGATCTGCTGCTACATCGATAATCGGACTTAATTCTTGTGCATTAACTTTGTTGAAATATTTACTCACAAAATCCTCTACTTCATACCATTCATATGCGCCCACTTCATCTAAAACACCTTTTATTTCATGTAATACATTGACATCAGTTGCACTGTTTAAAGATGTAGCTGTATAAAATGGATCAAAAGAATCTTTTATTTCGTCGGTGGAATTAAAGAAATCCAAGACAAATAAATCTTCGGTTTTCTTACCCAATTTATCTGCTGAGCGATTTAATCGAGATAGAGCTTGTACAGCCAAAACCCCTTGCAGTTTTTTATCTACATACATAGCGGTCAACTTGGGTTGGTCAAAGCCTGTCAAATATTTATTGGCTACCACTAACATTCTAAAATCGTCTGCTGCAAATTTGTCACGAGTATCTTTTTCAGCAAAACCATTCAAACTTTCTTCTGAATACTCAATGCCTTCTATTGTTTTTTTACCCGAAAAAGCAATGGCAATTTGAAACGGATTCCCTTTGTCTTTTAGTATGTTTTTTAAAGCTGTATAATATTTGATAGCCGATTCAATGCTTTGCGTAACCACCATAGCTTTGGCTTTACCCTTAAGCTTCTTTTTATTGATGATGTTGCTGATAAAATGTTCCAGCATGATTTCCGCTTTCGTAGCTATTGTTTGCTTATCACGTTCCACAAAAGCGCGTAGTTTCTTTTGTGCTTTGGCGGTATCAAATAACGGATTGTCTTCAATAGACTTTTCTATCTCGTAGTAACTTTTGTACGTGGTATAGTTGGCCAATACATCCAAAATGAATCCCTCTTCAATGGCTTGTTTCATCGAATACAGATGAAAGGGTTTAAAAGAACCGTCCTCTTGGGAAACTCCAAATTTTTCTAAAGTATTGTTCTTTGGTGTAGCTGTAAAAGCCAAATAGGAGGCGTTACCGCGCATTTTTCTTGAGCGCATGGCTTCTAGTATTTTATCTTGTGGATCGTCCTCGTCTTCTTCTGAGTTGACTTTACCCATAGCCCGATTCATATTATCGGCTGCTGAACCACTTTGACTACTGTGTGCCTCGTCTATAATTACTGCAAATCGCTTCTCGCTCAAATCGACAATGCCCTCAATAATGAAAGGGAATTTTTGAATAGTTGTAATGATAATACGTTTGCCACTTTCCAAACTTTCTTTCAATTCTTTGGAAGAATAGGCGGGCGCTACAATGTTTTTTACTTCTGAAAACTCTTTGATGTTTTCTCGCAATTGCTTGTCTAATAATCGCCTGTCGGTTACTACTATAACCGAATCGAATAATGGGTTTGCTGTTCCTTTACTTCCAGGAATGGTATCGTTTTCAGGATAGGTTTCTATCAATTGATAGGCCGCCCAAGTAATGGAATTGGATTTACCAGAACCAGCAGAGTGCTGAATGAGGTAGTTTTGTCCCACGCCTTTTTTGCTGGCATCGGCTATGATTTTGCGCACCACATTCATTTGGTGGTACCGTGGAAAGAATAAATTGCGTTTACTCAAACCGTCTTTTTCTGAACCATCAAAACGTACGAAATGCTGAATAATATTAGCTACGCTTTCACGTGTTAATACCTCATCCCACAAATAGGCTGTTTTGTGTCCAAAAGGATTAGGTGGATTGCCTTTGCCATGATTGTGCCCTAAGTTAAAGGGCAAGAAAAAAGTACTGCCTCCATCCAATTTGGTGGTCATGTACACTTCGTCAGTATCTACGGCAAAATGCACCACACAACGCCCAAAGTTTAGTAAGGGTTGCGTAATATCGCGTTTGAATTTGTATTGGTTTTGTCCGTGAACTTTGGCGTTTTGTCCTGTCCAGTGGTTTTTGAGTTCCATAGTGGAGAAAGGCAAGCCGTTAATAAACAACACCATGTCTATTTCTTCTCGTGGATTGGTCAACGAATAACGCAGTTGTCGTGTGACACTAAATTCATTGTGTTCAAAATTATCTTTTACCGATTGGCTACTGCTTGCCAAAGGCAATACATAAAACAAGGTAAAATGCGCATCATCTACCGCCAACCCTTTACGAAGCAATTTTACTACCCCATACTTTTTGATCATGCGATCCAAACGGTCCAGAATTTTTAACTTCCAGTCGTTTTGCTTTTGGATTTTGGCCAATTCCTCCGCTTGGGTAGTTGCTAGAAAATGCCAAAAACGAACTTCATCAATAGCATATTTAGTATTGAAATCGTTAGCATAACCCATATAATAGCCATTGCCCGAACGGTAGATTTCTGCACGTTCTTGTACATCGCCTTGTTGTTTTAGTTCTTCTAAGCAAGAACCGGTCAATTTTTTTTCTATGGTGGATTCTAGGGCTTGTTCGTTGGTTTGGGTTGGCATTTTTTTGATTTAAAAAATTAAACTCTTACTAATTGCATTAATGGCTCAAAAGAATATAAGGCAGAACGTCTTCCTGAGGCCTCTTCTAATGTTGTAATGAGATTTTCTTCTAACAAGATTCTTGTAAATCGTTGTGCGGTAGCAGGAGCAATTCCACTTTTTGTAGTAAAGTTGTTGTTTCTAAAAATTGGATTTGTAAAAATGTAATCTAAAGCATTTATAGCCCATTTTGAAGATAATTTTTCTGTGAAAATTTGTTTCATTTCTTCATATAAATTTTTAATTTTTTCGGCTATTTCTAAATTCTTAATAGCTTGTTGCTCTACGGCTTTTAGAAAAAAGGCGCACCATTGGTTCCAATCGCCAGTGTCCGAAACATTGCGCATCATGTCAATATATAGATTTTTATTTTCTTCCAGATATCCACTGATATAAAAGTGTGGTTGCGAAATAACACCTTTAGACCATAATAATAAAGTGATTAACATTCGACCAATTCTGCCGTTCCCGTCTTCAAAGGGATGCAATGCTTCAAATTCTAAATGCATTACAGCTGTTTTAACCAAAATGGGGTCGGGATGGTTTTCGATATAATCAAACAAAAGATCCAAGCCTTCCTGCAATTTTTCTGGACTTATAGGAACAAATAAAATATTGTTTTTTAATCGGTCTGCCAGATAATTTTGTTCTACTTTAAATTTACCGGGTGATTTTGTAGTTCCTCTACCAAAGGACAAGAGTTGTTGATGAATGGTTCTAATCATACTCGATGACAGTGTATATCCATCTACTATAGCGTGTTGTGCATTAAATAGTGCTCTTTGATACAAAATTGTTTCTATAACATCCGATCGGTAGTTTGGTATATTACCTGCATCTCCACTTTCGTCTGCTGTATATTTCAAAATTTCGTCCATAGTACTAATGGTACCTTCCATCCTTGATGAAATAACGGCTTCTTGATTTCGCAAGGGCGCTAATAATATTTCACTATTGTGCATATTCTTTAGCATTTGGTCGTATTTAGAAATTGCCGTTGTTGCCTGTAAAAGCTCGTGAATAAAGCTGGAAAGCTCTAAATTTTTTGGCGGAAACTGATCATAATGATACGACACAGCGTTTTCTAAATTTACGGACATAGCTTTTTATTTTTTGTAAAGTTATACATTTTGGCTATTTGTCAATCATTTTTTGTGTTTTTTGATTAACAAACAGCTTTGTTGTGTATGTTTTGATGTCAAACTAGTTTGTGAATCATTTTTTACGTTTTTTGATTAACAAACTAATTTGTTGTGCATATTTTTATATCAAACTAGTTTGTGAATCATTTTTTATGTTTTTTGATTAACAAACCTTAACCTTCCCCGTTACCACCCCATCTATCAAACTCATTTTATACTCCTTCAACTTCTCGATCTCTTGCTCTTTTAAGGAAATGGCGGTGGCGATTTTGGTAGTGGCGGTTTCTATAAATGTTACTATTTGTTTTTGCTCATCAAATCCGCAATGAACAATAGTTAATCTTCCAATATCAGTACTGTTGATTGCAGGATAGCTCATCCCTTTTGAATTTACAGTAACTTGCTCTGTAAAAGCATCACTTCTAACAAAATTGCCTAAAAATTCAGGATAAATAAATTCTTTAGGATGTAAAACTGCAAATCCAGTAGAATAAATATAAGTTGATTTTAATTCATCAACAAAATCAATAGCTTTCAAATAAGTTCTAACGGTTGATATAATTGTATCACCATTTTTTGCTATTCTTCTTGCTCGTGAAGGTGCATTTTTAAACGTATATTCTTCAATATTATTTATCCCATTTTCTAAACTTACACTTCCAATATCAACATATTTTAACTCAAAATTTTTATTAGTATTTTCTGGTAATGAATTTAAATTTATTAAACAAACGTCTTTCAACCTTTTCACCTCCCAATGCTCCGGAATCTCCCCAATCCATTCCACGCCGCTGTCTTTGAGTTTTACGTTTTCGTTTAAACCTCGGGTTACGGCTTTGTGAATGAGGATTTTTCGGCGTTCTTGGAGTAGTGCTATTTGTTGTTGCTTGATGGCAATGGCTTGGTCTATTTTGGTGGTTTTGTCGTCTAGGAAATTTGCAATGGCGGTTTGTTCTTCTTTTGGAGGGAAAGGAAATTGAAATCTTCGAAAATCTAGAAAACTTATGTTTTGTCTTAAACCTGAACCTAATCCGTATATGATTTTGTTATTATCTATTGAACGAAAAAAGTAATGATAAAACTTAGAATCCGCTTTAGATTTAAAGCGTAAATTTAAATAGGCATTGGTTATAATTCCATCATATTCAGAAATTGAACTTCTTAAACTTACTGTATCATTTTGTAAATCAGTAGGTCTAAATATTAAATCGCCTTTATTTACAAATTGGTAGGTTTCAAATGATTCAGGAACAAGCCCAGTTAATTCATTTTCTCCTTTTACTCGAATGTTTCCATAACTTAATGAAAGAACAGTATTTCTAATCATTCCTTTATTTCTGTCTTTATTCTCGTAAATAAAACTCAAGCCTGGTAAAATTTCCCAATGTTCAGGAATGTCACCTAACCATTCCACGCCGCTGTTTTTGTAGTTGTCGTATTGTTTCATGGCGTTTAGGGTTTTAGTTTTTTAATGTCGGCTTCTATTTCTTTCAAGCTTTGTTCTTGTTCGAGCTGGGTTTGGGTGGTTTTGTATTTTTGAAATTCTTGTGCGGATTTGTCTAGTGCCATTTGGTGTGATATGGTGCCGGCATGCGTTAGTATTTCTCTTCCGTTGAGTTGCAACAAACTGTCTAATCTTGCTATCCAATCTTTCATGTACATAGGAGTTTGTTGTTGTGCCATGGTTTCGGCAAAAGCCAAATATTGCTCTACCAATAGTCCTAATAGTTTCATTTCGTCCTCGTTCAAGTAGTTTTTGGCAATGCTTACTTCTTGTTTTTGAATGCTTTTGGTGGCTGTTTTATCATAGGATTGCATTCCTAGTAACGGCAACGAAGCATCTACTCTTCTAAAGACCAATTCGGCGGCGGTGTTTTGAGAAATCGCCCAAAGTAATTTGTTTTGTATTTTTTTGAAAAAGGCTATTGTTTTTTCGTCTTTCGCATCATAGTCAATGCTTGTGGCGTAAATGTCTTTTATTTTTTGGTAAAAGAATTTTTCAGACAATCGGATTTCACGAATGCGACTTTGCAATTCGTTGAAGTAATTCATCGAAGTGCCTGTTTTAAATCGCTCATCATTCAAAGCAAAACCTTTGATAATGTATTCTTTTAAACGTTGCGTAGCCCAAATACGGAACTGTGTGCCTTGTTGCGATTTCACACGATAGCCCACGGATATGATAACATCGAGGTTATAAAGATTCACTTCAACTTCTTGGGTTTTCCCTGCAATAGCACCGTGTTGTGTGGTTGTTCGGAATTTCCGAACAACCACTTTTTCATTTAATTCACCTTCTACAAAGATGTTTTTAATATGCTCACTTATCGTAGCTTTCGATTTTTGAAACAACTCACACAATTGTGCTTGTGTAAGCCAAACGGTTTCTTCCTCCAAACGCACCTCTACTTTGATGCTGCCTTCTTGGTTTTGATAAATTAAAATTTCTGATGCCATGGTTTATAGATTCAAAATTTCAGCAATCAATCCATCGCTTTCTTTTTCCAAGGCCAAAATATCGGCTGTTACTGCTTCAATGGCTCGCAAGGGTTTGTGTTGATAGAAGTATTTATTAAAACTGATTTCATAGCCAATTTTAGTGGCATCCAAATTAATCCAAGCTTCTGCTACATGCGGTTGTACTTCACGTAAAAAGTAAGTGTGAATGTCTTCTTTTAAAGGCACGTTTTCGGTATCGCGCAAATCGCTTTCGGTTTCATACGTTAGGTATTCCCCTTTCTTAGTCGTTGGATAGTAGCCGTAATTAGGTAATTCGCTTTCGGTACAATCTAAATGTTGCAAAAGAGTGGCTAGTTTATCACCAGATAGTTTCACCGTGGCTTTGAAAACTTTCTCGGCTTCGGCATCGTACCAACTTACTGCATTTAAAATCGCGTTCTTTTCAGAAGCGCCTAATTTTAGTTTTTTATCTTTGATTACTGCCTCTACTTTTTGTTTAAAAAGGTTAAAATCGGTATAGATTTCGTCACCCACAGCGTCTAACAAAATTTGGGCTTGTTCTAACAAAAAAGCTTGCTTTTCCCATGTAGTTTTGGAAACTAATTTCTTTTGGTTAGCAGCGGTTAGGTTCAACTCATTCTTTTCGCACCAATCGAGAATTTCTTTTTTATGGTGTTCTACCGTGGTGTAAATCGTTTCACCAAAGGTTTCGTAGGCATACACCATCGCTTCTTTTAGCGATTTGTCAAAACGCAATTCAGCAATTCTTTCCACGGTGAACTGTGCTTTTAATCGTTTTGGGCGTTCAATGGTTACTTTGTGATAGCCAAAGTCGCTATTGTCGAATACTTTGGCAGCGATGCTATCATCCGAAGCTCTTTCAATGGCTGCCAACTCGGTATAAGTTTTTACTATTTCAGTGATGTTTTCTGGAGCCAATTCGCAGTTTTTATTCCCTAAATTCTTGCGCAGTTTTCGGTACAATTGTCCGGCATCAATAAGCTGTACTTTGCCTTGGCGATTGGCGGCTTTGTTATTGCTTAAAATCCAAATGTAAGTGGTAATTCCTGTATTGTAAAACAAGTTGTTGGGCAATTGTACAATCGCTTCCAACCAATCATTTTCAATAATATAACGACGAATATTGCTTTCGCCACCACCCGCATCACCTGTAAACAAACTACTTCCGTTGTGAACCGAAGCAATACGGGTTCCGGTTGGACTTTGAGATAGCGGTTTCATTTTGCTAACCATTTCCATCAAAAACAGCAATTGCCCATCTGATGAACGCGGAATGGCATCGGCCTCTTCTTCTATGCCCCAATAGTTTTTTAAACGAATTTGAAAACGAGCATCAATTACGTCTTTCCCGTCTTTGATGTATTTTTGCTCTGATGCCCATGATTTCCCATAAGGTGGATTGGAAAGCATAAAATCAAAAGCAGTACCTGCAAATTCATCTGTAGATAGGGTAGAACCCACACGTATGTTTTCGGGATTGTTCCCTTTAATCATCATATCCGATTTGCAAATGGCGTAGGTTTCATCGTTGATTTCCTTACCATACAAATACACATCCGAGTTTATGGCGCGTATTTCGCCCTCTTCGTCTTTGATAAAATTCTGTGCTTCTGTTAGCATTCCACCGCTACCACAAGCAGGGTCATAAATGGTCATTACAGGAGGTAAGTTGTCTTTGATGGGGTCAAAAATAATGTGCGTCATCAAGTCAATCACTTCGCGAGGCGTAAAGTGTTCACCTGCTTCTTCATTGTTATCTTCGTTGAACTTTCGAATCAATTCTTCAAAGACATACCCCATACCCAAGTTAGATAAAGCGTGTGATTTTCTGCCATTGCTGTCCAATTTTTCAAAAGGCGTCAAGTTGATGTCTGGCGAAGTAAATTTTTCCAAAACATCCAGTAGCACATCTTTGGATGCCATGTGACGGATTTGACTTTTTAGCTTAAATTTTTCAATAATTTCTTTTACATTACCACTAAAACCATTTAAATAATCCTCGAAATTGGCTTGTAACAACTGTTGGCTATTCGTTGCCGTATTGTGTAAACGCTGTAAGGTCCATTCGCTAGTATTATAAAACACATAACCCGAAGCTTCACGTAATCCGTTTTCATCCCATTCGGTAAAACCTGCTTCATCGCGTTGAAAAGCTAGTTCTTCCATTACGGCATCTTTGGTAGGTTCTAATAAGGCATCCAAACGACGTAAAACGACCATAGGCAAGATTACATCACGATATTTACCTCGAACGTAAACATCGCGCAAACAGTCATCTGCAATTGACCATATAAAAGAAACTAATTTATTGTGTACCGATTGATTCATTGGATTTTTGTTGGTTTTAATATATAAAATGTATTAGTTATTCTGGTTTTTCTACTAGTGGTAATACTAAACACTGATACTACACAAACCTACAAAAAAGCAATGGAAAGAATGCTGTGGGAAACCGTAAAGTGGCTATAAAAATACAGTACACCTATTTGTGATCTGAATTGACTCAGGGTTGTATCTTTTGTTTTTTGATTCTTTTGGAGATGGTACGAGTGTAGTTTTTTACTCTTGAGTAATAAATATTGCGCCTTACTTTTTGCGCCTCGAAGTTTCTGGTGTTAATCCTATAAAATAGCAAGGAAAGTATTAAAATGAAAAAACACCTCGTTGAGGTGCTTTTCGCGGAGAAAGAGGGATTCGAACCCCCGGACCTGTTACAGTCAACAGTTTTCAAGACTGCCGCATTCGACCGCTCTGCCATTTCTCCAGTATGTCGCTTTCATTTCCTGATTGCGAGTGCAAATATAAGAACCTTTTTTGGTTATGCAAATGTATTTTTATAAAAGTTACAGCTTTTTTTAGGGCTTTTTTTTAATCATTTCATTTTCTATGTTTTAGGAGAATAAAAAAATTAAAAAAAATAGTCCCAAAAGCTTAATAATTTACATATTCTGTAATTTCAAGGCCGTAACCAATCATTCCAACGCGTTTGCCTTGTGCTGTATTGGTTACCAATCGTATTTTTGAAATGTCTAAATCGTGCAAAATTTGAGCTCCAATGCCAAAGTCTTTGCTGTCTATCTTTATTTTAGGAGCTTTGAGTTCGCCATTGGCTTGTAAATCTTTTAATTCTGCAATTCTACTCAACAGGTTTACGGCTTGCATGTCTTGATTGATAAAAATCACGGCGCCTTTTCCTTCTTTGTTAATGGTGGTAAACATATCGTCTAATTGTTTGTCGGCATTATTGGTTAATGTGCCTAACAAATCGTTATTCACTTGAGAAGAGTTTATTCTTGTTAGAATAGACTCACCCGAGTTCCAAGTTCCTTTGGTTAAGGCAATATGCACTTGTTTGTTAGTCGTTTGTTGGTAAGCACGCAATCTAAACTTTCCAAAACGAGTCTGAATGTCGAAATCTTCTTTCTTAACGATTAGGCTGTCGTGTTGCATTCTGTAAGCCACTAATGCTTCAATAGAAACTAATTTCAAATCGAATTTTTTAGCCACTTTAACCAATTGAGGCAAACGAGCCATGGTTCCGTCTTCATTCATGATTTCAACAATCACACCAGCCGATTTAAAGCCTGCTAAACGTGCAAAATCTATGGCAGCTTCTGTATGCCCCGTTCTTCTCAAAACACCACCTTGTTTAGCGATTAGCGGAAAAATATGTCCTGGCCGTGCTAAGTCGTGTGGTTTGGTGTGGGCATCTACTAATGAAAGGATGGTTTTGGCTCTATCTGAAGCAGAAATACCAGTTGTAACGCCATTTCCTCTCAAATCTACCGAAACGGTAAAGGCGGTTTCCATTGGGTCGGTATTGTTGCTTACCATCACATGCAATCCTAGTTCTTTACAACGACTCTCGGTAAGCGGTGCGCAAATTAATCCTCTTCCGTGGGTGGCCATAAAGTTGATCATTTCTGGGGTTACTTTTTCGGCAGCGGCCAAAAAGTCACCTTCATTTTCTCGGTCTTCATCGTCTACTACAATAATTACTTTACCTTGACGAATGTCTTCAATTGCTTCCTCAATTGTATTGAGTTGTATTTTATCTGCTACCATGTGTAGAATTAATTTTTAGAAGGGAATAATTTTTTAACCAATTTTTGAAAAGGTTCTGTTATACGATCCATATTGATCATGCCAATGTCGTTGATGGCCCTGTAAGTTAATAAAATAGCCAAAGGAGTCAATATGATAGAGGACATCCAGGCTCCCATGAAAGGAGTGAGTCCTTCTTCTTGCGAAATTCTTTTTCCGAAGGTGTTTATGAAATGGAAAGTGATAAATATCAAAACCGCAAATACTATTGGAAGTCCAATGCCGCCTTTTCGTATAATGGCTCCTAATGGTGCGCCAATAAAGAACATTAAGAAACAGGCAAAGGCAATTACAAATTTCTCATAAATCACAAATTCATGGCTATTGATGTTTTTTTGCTTTAATTTCAAATCCGAAAGAGTACCGTCAATACTTTGAATAGTGCTTTGTGTATTGGCTAATGCATTTTTGTAAACCGTTGCTTTTTCGTCATCTGTAAAAATAGCTAATGGGTCTTTGGTATTGATCTTTTTTGTTTTTTTTACCGTATCATTAGTTGGTGTTGAAGCCGAAAGTAATGCAATGGCAACTTTTTGATTGATGTTTTCGGAGAAAGATTTAGCTTCTGTTGCTCGATTTTTGGATAAAGAATCGATGGTGTATCTTAGTTCTGATACGTCAAGCATTCCTTTGGTATTAGCATCTTTGGTGTCTTCGACGGTAGTGGTGTTTAATTTTGATAAATCGATATTGATGATGTCTCTCTTAAAAGAACTTTTTACAAAAGGCATTTTTTCTCGATCTTCGTATTTCTTTGGAGTAACATCCTCATAATAATACCCGTCTTTCAGAACCAATTGTAATAAGTTAGAAGCTTCATTACTAATCAATTCGCCTGTTTTGGCTTTGATGACGGTTTTGTTGCCATCACCCATTAATGATTTTTTATGAATAGTAACGCCGCTCAAAAAATTACCTTTATCCCCTGATTTTTTATTCACTTTGATGTTGTAAATACCAACCGTATTAAATTGTCCTTCGGCTATAGCTAAAGCTGGCTTTACTTGAGCAATGTTTCTTCTGAAACTCATAAACTTATATTCGGCATACGGAATTACATTATTAGCAAACATAAAAGCCACAATACTTAATAAAAAGATGAAAGCTACTAAAGTACGAAAGCAGCGTTGCAACGAAATTCCTGAGGATTTCATGGCTGCCAACTCATAATTTTCAGAAAAACTTCCAAAAGTCATGATGGACGCCAATAAAACGGATAGTGGTAAAACCAAAGGAATAATCCTTGGCATAGAGAATAACAAGAATTTGACGATCATTATAAAATCCAAATCTTTACCAGCTAATTCAGTGATAAAAAGCCAAACAGTTTGGAGAATAAAGATGAAAAAAAGGATAACAAAAACCGTAGTAAATGTAATCAAAAAGGATTTTAATAAATATTTGTCAAGTAGCTTCACCTATGTTTAATCTAATTTATTGATGTAGTAATTGGGGTATTTACTCGGCACAAAGGTAAATTGATTTTTTGATAATGGCTGATTAGTTTTAAAAGAATTAACGGTAAGTGTGGTTTTCGTTCCTTTTTTTCCAAATTCAATTAAGTTGTAAATGTGTTTGGTTTGAATGTCAATTCCCAATAAGATTTCTTTTCTTTGATCTTTTGCATTTGTCGGAACAAGTTTTACATATTGTATTTTTCGCCCTCTAACATCTTGAATGATGTCCATAGTGTATTTGTAACCGGAGTTGAAAAAAGTCAACATTTTTGAAGGTGTAATGGCGTTATCGTCATTCTCATTCAGTTTAGAAATCGTAATTTCTTCGTCTTCTGGAACGATAGTATAGGTTTTTTTGCCATCAAAAAGTTTGGTAACGCCCATAAAATTGAGCATGTACATGTTTCCTTTTAGAGTAACATTTCCTTTGCTGTCTTGATTGATGTTTTCTTTGGCATTTTGCAAACTGTATTTAAAATCAATCGCAATATTATCGTAACTTTTTACTTTACTAGTGACCTGATCCAACAAAGCTTTTGCTTTTTTGTCCTGGGCTGAGGATGAAAAAGTAACAAAAAACAACACAATGGCTGTAAACAACGTCAAAATAGATTGGAACTTGTTTTTTGGGTGAACAAGCGAGGAGTTTTGATTACTAAGTAACATGATTTAATTGTTTAGTTCGTTATTGAAAAATTGATCAAGAGAACTCATATCTTGTATGTTTACGCTACGGGCTTTACTTCCTTCAAACGAGCCTACAATTCCAGCCGCTTCTAATTGATCAATTAGTCGTCCTGCTCTGTTGTATCCAAGTTTAAGTTTGCGTTGTAGTAAAGAAGCGGAACCTTGTTGTGCATTCACAATAATTTCGGCAGCTTCTCTAAATAAGGGATCTCGATCGGAAACATCCATATCAAGATTAATGCCACTTTCTTCACCTACAAATTCTGGAAGCAAATAAGCAGTGGCATAGGCTTTTTGAGCACCTATGAATTCGGTTATTTTTTCTACTTCAGGGGTGTCGATAAAGGCGCATTGTACACGAACCACATCATTACCATTGGTATATAATAAATCTCCTCTACCAATCAACTGATCAGCTCCTTGGGTATCTAAAATGGTTCTAGAGTCAATTTTTGAGGTTACTCTAAAGGCGATACGAGCTGGGAAGTTGGCTTTTATCAAACCTGTAATTACGTTCACCGAAGGTCTTTGAGTCGCGATAATCAAATGGATTCCAATGGCACGAGCCAATTGCGCCAAACGGGCAATAGGAACTTCTACTTCTTTACCGGCCGTCATAATTAAGTCGGCAAACTCGTCTACAACTAACACGATATAAGGTAAAAAACGGTGTCCCAATTCTGGATTTAATTTTCTAGATTTGAATTTTTCGTTGTACTCTTTGATGTTGCGCACCATAGCATCCTTCAACAACGAATATCGGTTGTCCATCTCAACGCAAAGTGAGTTTAAGGTAGCGACAACTTTCGCATTATCGGTAATAATGGCGTCTTCGGTATCGGGTAATTTGGCTAAATAATGTCTTTCTATTTTATTGAAAAGGGTAAGCTCCACTTTTTTAGGATCAACCAAAACGAATTTTACTTCGGCTGGATGTTTCTTGTACAAAAGAGAGGTTAACACGGCATTTAATCCTACCGATTTTCCTTGTCCAGTAGCACCCGCCATCAATAAGTGAGGCATTTTTGCCAAATCGACTACAAAAGTTTCATTAGAAATGGTTTTTCCTAAAGCAATTGGTAATTCCATTTCGGCTTCTTGAAATTTTGCCGAACCAATAACGCTTTTCATTGAAACCATAGTTGGATTCTTGTTTGGAACCTCGATACCAATGGTTCCTTTTCCAGGAATTGGCGCAATGATACGAATTCCAAGTGCAGATAAAGACAAAGCGATATCGTCCTCTAAGCTCTTGATTTTTGAAATTCTGATTCCCGCTTCTGGAACAATCTCATATAAGGTAACCGATGGTCCAACTGTTGCTTTAATTTGCGCAATTTCTATTTTGTAATTGCGAAGGGTATCAACGATTTTGTTTTTGTTTTCTTCTAATTCCTCCTGATTGATGGTAATTCCACCCGTAGAATATTCTTTTAACAAATCAATCGTTGGGTATTTGTAATTTGATAAATCCAACGTTGGGTCGAATAAACCAAAATCCGAAACCAAACGTGAAGCAAGATTTTCTTCGATAATATCTTCTTCGGCTGCTTTTTCAATTACAAAAGCGTCGTCGTTGGTGATGATTACTTCATTTGGAATTGTAGCAACAATAGGTTGTGGTTTCAATTGAGGTTCCAAATTAATTTCGGAAGCGCTACTAATAGTAGGTTTCAAGGCTTCTTTGTTGATTTCAAATTGAGATCCTGAGGTTTTAAGATGAATGGTGTCTTCTATTTCTTCTTCCTCTTCAATGGCAAATTCTTCTAAATTGTAGGCATTTGAAGTTTCTTTCGAAAAAGGATTGTTAGCTATTTCTTCTTTAATTTCTTCCTTGGTTGAATGAAATAAATTTTGAATTTTTTCTGGCGAAACTTTTAATTTGAAAATTAAGTAAATCAAAACACCAAAAATCAATACCAATAAAGTTCCCGTTTTTCCGATGTAGTCTTGAAATAGCAAATTGAGTTCATAACCTACAGTTCCTCCTAATTCAGGTACAGAAGTAGCAAAGAATCCAAATAAAACAGCAAGGATTAACATCAAAAATAAGTCCCAAAACCAAATGTTTTTGAGCTTTTTTAGTCGTAAGTCTAAAAATAAAAAGAGACCAGTCAAAAAGAATAATCGAACAAATAGAAAAGAAGCGATTCCGAATCCTTTATAGATTAAGATATCTGCAAGAAAAGCACCAGTTTTTCCTAACCAATTTTGAACCAGTTCATTTCTATCGGTCATTGCGTTTACCGCACTTTGGTCTTCTTGCCCATGAAGAAAATAAGAAACAAAAGCGATTAATAATCCAACAGAAAAAAGTACAAGTAAACTACCTATTATTAGTTTGTTTTGCTTAGATAGTTGCCAGAATTTAGCTTTTGTAGTGCTAGTATCAGAAGGAGTTTCAGGAGTGTTTTTTTTGCTTGTTTTTGCCATTCTTTTTTGAAGTAAGCCTATATGAATTTTGGAACGTAAATGATTAAACCTATAATGATAGCGGTAATTGCTGCAAAGAATACGGATCCTGCAGCAATGTCTTTAATAAAACCTATTCGTTGACTGTAATTTGGATGAATGAAATCGGCTATTTTTTCTACTGCGGTATTCAATCCTTCAACGCTCATGATTAAGCCGATGGCAAAGGTTTGAAACAACCATTCTGTAGCTGAGATGTTCATAATAAAGCCTAAAATGGTAACTAATATTCCAATTGAAAATTGTACCATTATGCTGTGTTCTGTACTGATTAATTTTATAGCTCCTTTAAAAGCATACGTCACACTCTTTAATCTTCCAGATACAAATGAATTATCTTTTTGAAATTCCATAATAAATTATAGTGCTGCTAATGCCGCTTCGTAATTAGGTTCGTTAGCTATTTCTCCTACTTGCTCTGTATGAGTAACGATACCGTTTTCATCGCTAACAATGATAACTCTAGAGTGTAATCCAGCCAAAGGACCATCAGTGATTTCTAAACCATTGGTTTTACCAAAACTACCTTCTTGAAAATCAGATAAATTGACTACGTTTTCTAAACCTTCGGCACCACAAAAACGCTTTTGTGCAAATGGTAAATCTCTAGAAATGCATAAAACAATAGTATTTTCTAGTGTACTTGCGCTTTCGTTGAATTTTCTAACTGAAGTAGCACATGTTCCAGTGTCTATACTTGGGAAAATATTTAAAACTAATTTTTTGCCTGCAAAATCAGCTAATGTTGCTACTGATAGATCATTTTTAATTAGTTTGAAATCTACTAATTTGCTGCCTACTTGAGGAAGTTCGCCTGAAGTGTGAATTGGGTTTCCACCTAATGTTACTGTCGCCATATCGTTGTTTTTTTTGAGTTTCAAAAGTATGAATTTTTTTTAAGATTTGAGTTTCCTAATTCAAGATTTTCCCCGAGATAAAATACCTTCACTTCAATCAAAAATGTAGTGCTTTTGAATGTTGACTGTTTTTGAAAGCGAAGTTTTTACTCAATACAAATCAAGTTTTCTATATTGTTAACTTGGAAAATTTGATTTTATTTCAAGTCAAGGAGGTGTACTGCTTTTTAAGATAATTCGATGAAAGTATTATGTTCGTCTTCTTTTGGAATAGAAATCGTAAAGGTACTTCCTTTGTTGATTGTAGATTCAATGCTAATACTAGCGTTAATTTTGCCACAAAGATTTTTGATAGTTGTCCAACCTAGTTGAGTACCATAGTTTCCAAAACGATCTTTTTTTGCTATTGGCGTTGAATTGCCCAAAAGGATGTTGATTTCCTTTTTATCAAAACCAATTCCATTGTCAGTGATTATAAGTTCATAAGACTTTGTAGTAGTCTTGAAATAAATATCAATTTCGGGTGTATTGCTGTAATTGTATTTGAAACCATTAGAAACAAGATTCATTACAATTTGTGTCAAAGCCAATTGGTCAGAATAAATCTGTGCTTTTTCGAAATGTGATCGGATTTTAAACTCTTTTTTTGGATTTAAAATAGCATTGATCGTTGTGATCACCTCGCTTGTTTCAAAGTGTTTTTTGTGTATAGTTTGGTTTTCTGAACGATAATAATGCAGCAATTTGGTTACATATTCTTTGAGTTGACTAGAACTCTCAATCATTAAGTCCAAATATTCAGAGCTAGAAAAAGAAGTTTCATTTTCTTCTCTGAAAAGTGTACTCAACGAGATGATATTGTTAAGCGGTGATTGAATGTCATGCGAAACACGGTTAGAGAACTGTTTTAAAGCTTCATATTGTTCTCTTAATAGTTTGTAATTGTTGAGCAGTGTTACATTTTTAAGTCTTAATTTGAAAAGTTCTTCTACTTGTTTTCCTAAAATTTGTAATCCTTTTTTTTGATCATTCGTTAGTTTTTTGCTTTCATAATCTATAACGCACAATGTGGCTAATGGAATCCCTTTTTCATTCCTGATCGCTACACTAGCATAAAATCCGTTTTCTTCCAAGCCGTTCAATTTGCCTATGCCACTAAATTCTTCGTCTAGCATTACGTTTGGAATTTCTATGAAATCTAAATTTTTGGAGAGGGCCAAGGCGCAAAAGGAATATTCTATAGGATTTTCGTTGTGCGTAAAACCTATTTTCGATTTGAACCATTGACGAGTAGTGTCGATTAAGGTGATGGTAGAAATTGGCGTATTGCAAATTTGGGATGCCAAAAATGTGAAGTTGTCATACTGTTCCTCGTTGGGAGAGTCAAATAATAAATATTCGTTTATTAGTTTAATTTGGTCTAAACTAGGTTTTATGGTATTTGGCATTTATTCGAAAATTTGGCTATAAATTTACTCAATACAGATGTAAAACATTGCTTTAAGGCTAGATTTTATTAAAAAAAATTAAAGAGCATCACCTTTCATTTTTTGGAGATATATACTATATTGCATGAAAATCCAAAATTGGTTTATGGTTGAGCAAAATATTTATAATGAAGACAATATACGTTCTCTCGATTGGAAAGAACACATCCGGATGCGTCCAGGAATGTATATCGGAAAGCTTGGTGACGGTTCTTCGCCGGATGATGGTATTTATATTCTTTTAAAAGAAGTATTAGACAACTGTATTGATGAGTTCGTAATGGGCGCTGGAAAATCTATCGAAGTGACCATTAAAGATAAAACGGTTGCGGTTCGTGATTATGGTCGTGGAATCCCTTTAGGTAAGGTAATCGACGTAGTTTCTAAAATGAATACAGGAGGAAAATATGACTCTTTGGCGTTTAAGAAATCAGTTGGATTGAATGGAGTAGGAACCAAGGCAGTAAATGCTTTGTCTAATTATTTTAGAGTTGAATCGGTTCGTGATGAGAAGCAAAAAGCAGCTGAATTTTCTGCTGGAAATTTGGTTTTGGAAGAAGATATCATCGAAACCACCAAGCGTAAAGGAACCAAAGTTACGTTTATCCCAGACGAAGCCATCTTCAAAAACTATAAATTCAGAAATGAGTATATAGTAAAAATGCTTAAAAATTATTGCTACCTAAATACGGGATTAACGATAATTTATAACGGCGAAAAATATTTTTCTGAAAATGGATTGAAAGATTTATTAGATGAAAATATTGCCGAGGAAGATATGGTGTATCCAATTATTCATCTCAAAGGGGATGATATTGAGGTAGCCATGACTCATAGTAAATCGCAATATAGCGAGGAATACCATTCATTTGTAAACGGTCAAAATACAACGCAAGGAGGTACGCATTTAGTTGCTTTTAGAGAAGCGGTGGTTAGGACCATTCGTGAATTTTATAACAAAAACTTTGAACCTTCAGATATTCGTAAATCGATTGTGAGTGCGGTTAGTATCAAGGTGATGGAACCTGTTTTTGAATCCCAAACCAAAACCAAATTAGGTTCTACAGATATGGGTTCTGAGCCAGGAATGGCATCGGTTAGAACGTTTGTGAATGACTTTGTGAAAAATAAATTAGACAATTTTTTACATAAAAATCCTGAAACTGCCGATTTGTTGCTTCGAAAAATTCTACAAGCCGAGCGCGAACGAAAAGAATTATCAGGCATTCGAAAATTAGCCAAAGACCGTGCGAAAAAAGCCAGTTTGCACAACAAGAAATTGAGAGATTGTCGGGTGCACTTGCCAGACATCAAAAACCCAAGATATTTAGAAAGTACGTTGTTTATCACCGAGGGAGATTCGGCTTCGGGGTCGATTACCAAATCGCGTGATGTGAATACGCAAGCGGTTTTTAGTTTGCGTGGAAAGCCTTTGAATTCTTACGGAATGAGTAAGAAG
>CAUPCW010000038.1:0-28782 GCA_963509895.1 uncultured Flavobacterium sp. | reverse complement strand
TGAGGTTGTTTCTTGTAGAGAATATACTTCGTTGAGCTATTTTGGTCTAAAATCCACTCTCATTCTTCTTCACTTTAATATTGTAAATTTAAAAAACTTAGCATCTAATAAATTCACCTTGCAAACATAGGAGGTCAAAAAGGGTCCTTGTAGGAAAATAAAATGCTTATAAATTGATCCTTATACAATTAAAAATTTTGAAAATTTGTGGTACTATTTCTTTACCGCTTCCACTAATTCTAATTCATCTAAGCTAACTTTCGAGGTGAAAATACCATAATTAACAGTAGCTTTATTTTTCTCAATACTATCAATCGTTCCTACTGCTTTTCCATCAGCCATTCGTACTCTATCGCCTAATTTTAAAATAGGTTTTGGTTTCTCAATAACGGGTTTCAGTTTCTTTTCTTTTTTGATTGTTCTAATTTCCTCGACTTTCACTTCAACCTCTTTGATGATCTCTTTTTTCTTTTCGGTGATGACTTTGGCTTCTTTAGCTGAAACCTTTTTACGTTTAGAGTTTTCTATTTCAATAATTTTCAAAAACTCACCAATGAGTTCTTTTTTGTTCTTATTATTGAAATACTTCTCTGAAATATCTTCTATTTTTTGTCCAATGTAAATCGTTTTCTGATTGCTATCATACAATTCCTGATAGCTTTCCAATTTTTGCTTGATTTTCACATTGATATTTTCCATTTTTTTTCCTTCTTCTCTAGCTTTCGATTCTTCTTCTTTTAATGTTTGAGAAGTTTTTTCGAGTTTGGAACGTTCTTTTTGCAATGTAGCAATGGTCTTGTCAAAACGTACTTTTCCCGTTTCGATTTTCTTTTTGGCACGATTGATTAAGCCAAACGGAATTCCATTTTTCTGTGCTACTTCAAAAGTAAACGAACTTCCAGCTTGTCCTAAAACGAGTTTGTACAGAGGTTCCAATGTTTTCTCGTCAAAAAGCATATTGGCATTTTGAGCACAAGGCAATTCATTAGCCAAAATCTTTAAATTGGAATAGTGGGTTGTAATAATTCCAAAAGCTTCTCGATGGTAAAATTCTTCCAAGAAAATTTCGGCAAGTGCACCACCTAAGTCAGGATCGGAACCAGTACCAAATTCATCAATCAAAAACATGGTTCTTCTATTGCATTTTTTTAGAAAATAATTCATGTTTTTTAAGCGATAACTGTACGTACTCAAATGATTTTCTATGGATTGATTGTCACCAATATCGGTTAGGATGCGGTCAAATAGAAAGGTTTCACTGCGTTCGTGTACCGGAATCAACATACCCGATTGCAACATTAATTGCAATAAACCAACGGTTTTTAACGAGATGGTTTTTCCACCAGCATTAGGACCAGAAATAACGATGATTCGGTTATCTTGCTTCAGTTCTATAGTTTGCGGATGGGTAACTTCGTTTTTTTGTTTGTTGTTCAAATACAAAATAGGATGGTAAGCATCTCTTAGAAAAAGCCTTCTTTCCTCAGTAATTTGAGGTAAGATAGCATTAATTTTGTTGGCATATTTGGCTTTGGCCGCAATGACATCAATATCACTCAAAAACTCTTGGTATTCGATAAGCAAAGGCAAATACGGACGAATAGCGTTTGATAATTGCTTTAAAATTCGGGTGATTTCTTCCTTTTCTTCATATTCAAGATTGCTCAATTCACGTGAATATCTCAAAGTAGCTTCTGGTTCGATATAAGCAATACTGCCAGTTTTAGAACTCCCTAAAATGGTTCCTTTTACTTTACGACGATACATAGCCAAAACCGCTAAGACTCTTCGATTTTGAACAAAACTCTCTTTGATATCGTCCAAATATCCCAAGCCATTGTATTGTGATAAGGCTACACCAAAACTTTGGTTTACTTTGCCGCGCACGGTATTCATGTTTCTTCGTATATCCAGCAAATCAGGGGAAGCATTGTCTTTGATTTCACCATATTTATCTACCACTTCATCAATCAGAGTAATGATTGTTTTGGTAAATTCTACTTTATTTGCACGAGCATTTAAATTAGGATAATAATCTTCAAATTTTTTAAGAAAAGTCAACAGAAAATTACTAGTACCAGAAAGCGTAGCGATTTTTCTAAAACTTCCTACTTCAAGAAAGCTATCTTCAATACCAAGAAATTTGATTTCATAAGTAATGGCGTCAAATCCGTGATTGGGAATGGCATTGTTATTTTGAAAAGAAGAAACATATTCTGAAGTTTGCAACAAAGCTTCCATCAACGTTTCTTTCTCTCTGAAAGGCGTTATTTTTAATGCTTTCTCTTTACCAATATCGGTATTGCAAATATCCGATAGGGTTTCGAGCACGGTGGGGAATTGTAAATCTTGTAATGTTTTTTCGGTGATAGCAATCATGAAATCGTTTAATTTTGGTATGCAAAAATAAGACTATTTGACATAGGAACTCTATATTTATAAACTGTTTAGTGAAAAACAAAAGTTAAAATCACTATTAAGATTCTACTGGCGTATGAGCTGAATTCCTATCTTTGTTTTTATTTTACACTTAACCTATTGTATGGAAATTCCTTTAAATTTTTCGTGGCAAACTATTTTAAATGAGGAGATGACAACACCTTATTTTCAAAATCTCATCAATGAATTAGAAAATGAGTATCGAGATTTTGTTTGTTTTCCACCAAAGAATTTATTGTTTTCTGCTTTTAATCATTGTGATTGGAATAATGTAAAAGTAGTTATCATTGGTCAAGATCCATATCATGGAGAGGGAGAGGCCAATGGTTTGAGTTTTTCTGTAAATGATGGGATAAAAATTCCGCCATCCTTACGAAATATTTATAGAGAATTAACAGATGATTTGGGCGCTATTTTTATGCCCACTTCGGGAAATTTAGAAGCGTGGGCAAAGCAAGGCGTTTTGTTGTTGAATGCTACTTTGAGTGTGCGAAAAGACAGCCCTAATAGTCACAAACATTTGGATTGGAGTAAATTCACAGATGCAGTTATCGAAAAATTAGCTTCTGAAAAACAGCAACTCGTTTTTTTACTTTGGGGAAGTTTTGCACAAAAGAAAGGCAATAATATCAATAGAAACCAACATTTGGTCTTAGAATCCGGTCACCCTTCGCCCATGAGTGCCAATCAAGGAAAATGGTTTGGAAACAAACATTTTTCACAAACCAATGCTTATTTAACTTCAAAAGGGTTGCAACCTATTGATTGGTTGTAATTATTTTTTGATAATATCTCTTAAAACTGCTTTGTCTGAGTAATTAATTACTTCTACAGTGATTTGTTGATTTTTGGCAGTTTTTCCGTAAATAGTATACAGCTTTCCTTTTTCAAGAGGTAGGTTACTTTTGTCAAAATCTACATCACCGAATTTTAAGGTGTTTTTGATATCTGCCGTGTCGACCCATTTTTCGTTTAGAATTTGAGAAGCTTTATCAGAATAAACAAAGGGTTTATTTCTTAAATCATTCAACACACGGGCGTTTGGGAAATAATTACATCGGGTGTCTTTGCCAGAAAAGATAGCAGCTACAACAAATAATCCCATCAATAAACCAATCAAATAATAAGCGAAACGATATGTAAACTTCATGAAGTATCTTTTTTTTGCAAAGGTAATTGAAACTTAGCTTAAAAAACAATTAAATTAATATCGTTATCTTGAATGTCAAACCAATCTCCAATTGCTTTATTCGTAAGGATACCATGATAAAGATATACTCCATTTTTGAGTCCCTTGTTACAACGTATAGCGCTTTCTAAACCGCCATCTTCGGCGATTTGAAGTAAATAAGGTGTAATGATGTTGCTAATGGAAAGCGAAGCGGTTTTAGAGTATCTGGATGGAATATTAGGAACACAATAATGCAAAACATTGCTTTTAATAAAAGTTGGTTTTTCATGTGTTGTTACCTCTGAGGTTTCAAAACAACCACCTGTATCTATACTTACATCAACGATGACAGCGCCTTTTTTCATATGTTCGACCATGGTTTCAGTCACGACAATTGGGCACCGTTCTTTGCCTCTCATGGCTCCAATAGCTACATCGCACCTTCTTAAGGCTTTTAATAAAGCTTTGGGTTGTATCGTTGAAGTAAAGATGCGTTGATTCAAATGATTTTGTAAGCGTCTTAATTTGGTAATAGAATTATCGAATACTTTTACGTTGGCACCAAGTCCAATTGCCGTTTTGGCTGCAAATTCACCCACTGTTCCGGCACCAAGAATCACAACCTCTGTTGGAGGAACTCCTGTAATGTTACCAAATAGTAGTCCTTTTCCAAACTCAGTAGTAATCATTAATTCTGAAGCGATGAGGATTGATGCGGTTCCAGCAATTTCGCTAAGAGATTTTACAGCAGGATACGAACCATCTTCATCTTTTATGTATTCAAACGCCAAAGCCGTAATTTTTTTCCTTGCTAGAGCTACAAAATATTCTTTTTGTCTAGTTTTTAATTGGATAGCAGAAAGGATGATTGCTTTGTTGTTGAGCATTTCTATTTCTGCTAGAGTAGGGGGCTCTACTTTTAAAATGATGGGGCAACTAAAAACTTTTGCAGTATCTTTAGTTACTTCGGCACCCGCATCAGCATATTCCTTGTCACTATAGCTTGAACTTTCGCCAGCACCCGATTCAATCATTACGCGATGCCCTTGAAATGTTAGTGAGTTTACAGCATCCGGAGTAAGGCAAATTCGTTTTTCTTGATAACTGGTTTCCTTAGGAATCCCAATGAAAAGCTCACTTTTATGTCTTGCTACTTCCAATTTTTCTTCTTGGGGCATTAATTGTTGTTTGGTAAATGGGCTAATCGACATAAGTGTTTAAAATTTAAGCGTACAATTTACAAAAAGTATTTAAGTATTTTGGATTTAGAATAAACGGACTCTTCTTTGTTAATGTAGAAGTAGTTCCATTTTGATATCGGCTCTTTCGTATACACCAGATTCTAACAAAATCTCTTTAAAACCGAAAGATTCATACAGGTGTATTGCTGATTTTAATTTTCTATTGGAATATAAAATTACCTTTTGAATCTCCATTTTATGGGCTTCTTCTATGCAAAATTCAATTAGTTGTTTGCCAATTCCTAATCCTTGTGCTTTTTCGGTGACTGCCATTTTTGATAATTCAAAAGTAGTAGCGTCAATTTTTATCAAAGAGACTGTTCCTATAATTTCGTCGCCATACAAGGCATAATAAATTTTTCCGCCTTTATTTATGATTTCCTCAACAGGATGGCTAAGTACTACTTCATCCTTTGGTTCTACCCTGAAGTATTTTTGCAACCATTCTAAGTTTAATGTTTTAATAGCTTCTTTATGCGCTATTGAGAAAGGAATGATTTCCGCTTTAGTATTTGAATTTTTCATAGCAAGAAATAATGTGTTATTTTAAAACCAGCTCTCTATTTCCGTCAGGTAATATTGCTATAGTAATAATTGAATGTTGTTCAGGAATTAAATTCGTGATTTTTTCAGCCCATTCTATAAAACACCAATGTCCAGAATATAAATATTCATCAATTCCCATATCTAGCGCTTCTATCTCTGTTTTTAATCGATAACAATCAAAGTGGTAAATATGTTGATTGTTAGAAGTGTAGTATTCATTAACTAAAGAAAAAGTTGGACTACTTGTTGGTTCGTTAACTCCTAAATTCTCACACAATTTTTTTATCAAGGTAGTTTTTCCTGCACCCATTTCTCCATTGAATAATAGTACTTTATTTGGGTTATTTGCTAGTATTTGTTTAGCTACTTGATCTAGCTGTTCTATTGAAAATGTTACTGTCATTCTTGTAAAAGTTTATCGGTCATTTTTAATAAATTTTAGTTTGTTTTTTACCTTCAATAATCTATTGCAACCTATTACAAACGAATTACTTTGGATTGAATACCAAAAACGGAATGATCATTTCTTCTAATGAAATTCCACCATGTTGATAGGTGTTTTTATAATAACTCACATAATGGTTGTAATTATTAACATAGGCCAAAAACAAATCATTTTTTGCAAAAATATACGAACTGGTCATATTAATTGCTGGGAGTCCTATTTCTTTCGGATCTTTTACTGCATACACATCTTTTTGTTCATAAGTCAAGCTTCGACCTGTCTTGTATCTTAGATTCAAACTCGTGTTTTTATCGCCCACTACTTTAGATGGATTTTTGACATTAATGGTTCCATGGTCAGTAGTCAAAATCAATTTGAAACCTAATTTTTGGGCTTGTTGAATGATTTCGAGCAAAGGAGAATTTTTGAACCAACTCAAGGTTAAGGAACGATACGCCTTATCATCTGCCGCAAGTTCTTTTACCACATCCATTTCGGTCTTGGCATGCGAAAGCATATCGACAAAGTTGTAGACAATAGTTACTAGGTCATTGTTTTTTAAGGCTTTAAAATTTTCAACTAATTTTTTTCCTCCAGCTAAATTGGTGATTTTAAAGTAATCTTCTTTTAGATTTAGGCCTAATCGTTTCAATTGAGCGGTTAAGAATTCGGCTTCATAAAGGTTTTTGCCGCCTTCCTCGGGATCGTTTTTCCAGTATTGTGGAAACTTTTTTTCCATCTCTAGGGGAGTTAATCCTGAAAAAATAGCATTTCGAGCGTATTGCGTTGCGGTAGGAAGAATAGAGTAGTAAGGTACTTCTTTTTCAAGTTTATAATAGTTGGCTACTACATTTTCAAAGACTTTCCATTGGTCATATCTTAGATTGTCAATCACAACAAAGAGTACAGGTTTGTCTTTCTTTAGAATTTCAGGAACGACTAATTCTTTGAATAGGGTATGTGATTGGACAGGTTTTGCGTTTTTATCGGATTTCCCTTTGGAGTCGTTTTTCGTTGCAAACCAATCTTCATAATTGCGTTCTATGAATTTGCCAAATTGCGAATTGGCTTCTACTTTTTGTGACTCAAGAATCTCGATCATGCTTTGATCATCGATGTTTTCCAATTCTAATTCCCAAAAAATCAATTTTTTATATAATTCAATCCAATCCTCATGGCTATTGACCATGGCCATTTCTTGAGTGATTTTTCTAAATTCCTTTTGATAATCTAACGTTGTTTTTTGAGATATTAAGCGGGAGTGGTCTAAGTTCTTTTTCAGGCTTAGCAAGATTTGATTGGGATTTACAGGTTTTATCAAGTAATCGGCTATTTTTGATCCAATAGCTTCTTCCATAATATACTCCTCCTCACTTTTGGTAATCATAATCATTGGGATAGCTGATTTTTTTTCTTTCATCTCAGCCAGTGTCTCTAATCCGCTCATTCCAGGCATATTTTCATCCAGAAAAACAATATCAAAATTATTTTCTTCAAAAATAGTTATGGCGTCAAGCCCATTATTACAGGTGGTTACATGGTAGTTTTTCTTTTCTAAAAATAGAATATGAGGTTTTAGTAAATCGATTTCGTCATCTACCCAAAGTATTTTTATTGTATCCATATGTAGTGGTATAGCATTCAAAATTAGTAAAACTTTTAGCCAAATTAATTAAATATCTCAGGCTTTGCAGAACTATTGTGAATTTTTTAGCTATTTATCTGTTTTTTGTTTACCAATAAAAAACTTCTATGTTGATTTTTAAAAGACTATGAAAAATGGTATAAAGTCAAAATTACTTATATTTGTTGTCCTTATAAATCAACTTGAAGTGAGTCAAATCAACAAATTAAAACTATTTAATGATCCTATTTATGGGTTTATTACTATTCCGAATGCTCTTATTTATGATTTAATTCAGCATCCTTATTTTCAACGCTTACGCCGAATTTCTCAAATGGGTTTGTCGTATTTGGTTTATCCCGGTGCCAATCACACCCGTTTTCATCACGCTTTGGGATGTATGCATATTATGCAAAAAGCGGTTGAATCACTTCGTTTTAAAGGCATTGCTATCTCGGTTGAGGAGGAAAATGCGTTGTATATTGCTATTTTATTGCATGATATTGGTCATGGTCCTTTTTCTCATGCCATGGAAAGTAGTATTGTAGAAGATGTACACCATGAAGCAATTTCTTTGTTGTTTATGCAGCAATTGAACAAGGAATTTGATGGAAAATTGAGTTTAGCCATTCAAGTATTTAAAGGCGAATACCATCGAAAATTTATGTTGCAATTGATATCAAGTCAGTTGGATATGGATCGGATGGATTATTTAAAAAGGGATAGTTTTTATTCTGGAGTTTCTGAAGGAAATGTTAATTCTGAACGAATTATCCAAATGATGAATGTGGTTGATGATGTTTTAGTAATCGAAGAAAAAGGAATTTATTCGGTAGAAAAATTTTTAATGTCTCGTCGTTTGATGTATTGGCAAGTATATCTTCATAAAACGAGTTTGGTTGCCGAATCTATTTTGACAAAAATATTAAAAAGAGCAAAAGAACTTACATTGAAAGGTGAGGAGTTAACGGCTAGTTCGCCCTTGTCTTTTTTTATGCATCACAAGGTAACTATGGAAACTTTTGATGCTGATACCTTGAATTTGTTTTCCAAACTAGATGATTTTGATATTATTAGTGCCTTAAAATCATGGCAAGATCATCCAGATTTTATTCTTTCTTCCTTAAGTAAAATGATTATCAATCGAGATTTGTTGAAAATAAAACTAAGTAGTGAAAAAGTTCCTTTGGAGGATTTATTACCACTAAAGGAAAAATATGTTTCAGAAAACGGGATTTCTTTAGCAGAGGCGAATTATTTTATTTTTAGAGGAAAAATTAAAAATCAAGCGTATAGTAAGGATGCGGAACCCATTAGAATCCTAAAAAAAGATAAAACCATCGAGGATATTGTTGATGCCTCAGACCAATTGAATTTTAAATCAGTATCTAAGTTTGTTACAAAGTATTACATCTGTTTTCCAAAACAACTGTTGTAAATTGAACAATTAAAACCTATTTTTTATATTTTTGTCGCGATGAAACGAACCAGTAAGTTATTTTTGAAAACAAACAACACATGCACTAGTAAGTTACATCTTATTCCTATGAATTATATAATCCAATAAGATGAAATTTACAGCAGAACAAATAGCAGGTATTCTAGAAGGGGAAGTAGTTGGGAATCCTAATGCTTCAGTATCCAGATTATCAAAAATTGAAGAAGGTACAGAAGGCTCCTTGACTTTTCTGTCCAATCCCAAGTATTTGAATTATATATATTCTACTCAGGCATCTATAACTATTGTTAATGACACTTTTGAGCCTGAATCTCCAATAGCAACTACCCTGATTAAGGTAAAAGATGCCTATGCTTCTTTTACTAAATTATTAGAATTTTACAATGAAGTTAAAAGGAATAAATATGGAATAGAACAACCTTCTGTTATTTCTGATACTGTAAAATATGGAGACAATTTGTACTTAGGTAGTTTTAGTTACATTGGTCAAAATGTAATTATTGGTGATAATGTTAAAATATATCCCAATTGTTTTATCGGTGATAATGTTGTCATTGGTAATAATGTTACTATTTTTGCGGGCGTTAATATTTACTCAGAGACGATTATTGGGAATGAATGTATCATACATTCTGGAGTAGTTCTAGGTTCGGACGGGTTTGGTTTTGTGCCAAAAGCTGATGGAACTTTTGATAAAATTCCACAAATTGGAAATGTGATTTTAGAGGACGGAGTAGATGTTGGTGCAAATACCACAATAGATAGAGCCACATTAGGCTCAACAGTAATTAAACGTGGTGTAAAATTAGACAATCAAATACAAATTGCACACAATGTAGAGATTGGAGAAAATACTGTTATTGCTGCTCAAACAGGTATTGCAGGCTCTTCAAAAATTGGCAAGAATGGTATGATTGGTGGACAAGTTGGAATCTCTGGGCATGTTATTCTTGGAGATAATGTTAGGATTCAAGCGCAGTCAGGAGTGACTAGAAATGTAAAAGATGATGAAATACTTCAAGGTAGCCCAACATTTGGATATAATGATTTTAATAAATCGTATGTTTATTTTAAAAAACTGCCACAATTGGTAGCGGAACTAGAAGAATTAAAAAAAACAATAAATCAAAAACATGGAAATAATGGTTAAACAGAAAACCATCAAGACGGAAATTTCATTAACCGGTGTTGGATTACATACAGGTAAAGAAGTATCAATGACTTTTAAACCCGCACCAGTAAATAATGGTTTTACATTTATTAGAGTTGATCTAGAAGGTCAACCAATTATTGAAGCGGATGCAAATTATGTAGTCAATACACAACGAGGAACAAACTTAGAAAAATTAGGCGTTAAAATTCAGACACCTGAGCATGTTTTAGCAGCATTAGAAGGGTGCGATTTAGATAATGTAATTATCGAATTAGACGCTTCAGAGTTACCAATTATGGATGGCTCTTCAAAATATTTTGTAGAAGCGATTGAACAAGCCGGAATTGAAGAACAAAATGCCAATCGTAACGTATATGTAGTAAAAGAAATTATTTCGTTTACAGATGAAACTACAGGAAGTGAGATTTTGGTTATGCCAAATGACCATTATTCTGTAACCACAATGGTTGATTTTGGTACAAAAATTCTGGGAACTCAAAATGCAACTATGAAAAGTATTACTGATTTCAAAACAGAAATCAGTGAATCAAGGACTTTTAGTTTTTTACATGAATTAGAATCCCTTTTGGATAACGGATTAATTAAAGGAGGCGACCTTAACAACGCTATAGTATACGTAGATAAAGAAATTTCTACTAGTACTATGGAAAATCTAAAAGTAGCTTTTGGCAAAGATACTATTTCTGTAACCCCCAACGGGATTTTGGATAACCTAACGCTGCATTATCCAAATGAAGCAGCTAGGCATAAATTGCTTGATGTGGTTGGAGATTTAGCCTTAATTGGTACTAAAATACAAGGGAAAGTTATCGCTAATAAACCCGGTCATTTTGTGAATACTCAGTTTGCCAAAAAAATGGCGAAATTGATCAAAATTGAACAGCGTAATTATGTTCCTGTTTATGATTTGAATCAAGAACCATTAATGGATATTCATAAAATCATGTCTGTTTTGCCTCACAGACCGCCATTTTTGTTGATTGATCGCATCATTGAAATGAGCGATATTCATGTTGTTGGGATGAAGAATGTCACGATGAACGAAAACTTTTTTGTAGGGCATTTTCCTGAAGCACCAGTTATGCCAGGGGTTTTAATAGTTGAAGCTATGGCTCAAACTGGCGGAATTTTAGTTTTGAGTACTGTTCCAGATCCAGAAAATTATTTGACTTTCTTCATGAAAATTGATAAAGTGAAGTTCAAACATAAAGTGCTTCCAGGTGATACATTAATTTTTAAATGTGATTTGATTACACCAATAAGAAGAGGAATTTGTCATATGCAAGCCAACGCCTATGCTAACGGAAGATTAGTAGCTGAAGCTGAATTAATGGCGCAAATTGCTAGAAAACAATAATTTTTTTGTTGACTTGATTAATTGATTATTCGGTTATTCAAGTAAACAGCTAAACGATTAAACAAAAAAAATGAATCAACCCTTAGCATACGTACATCCAGGGGCAAAAATTGCCAAAAATGTAGTAATAGAGCCTTTTACTACCATTCATAATAATGTAGTTATTGGCGATGGAACTTGGATAGGTTCAAACGTAACCATTATGGAAGGAGCACGAATTGGTAAAAATTGTAATATTTTTCCAGGTGCCGTAATTTCTGCAGTCCCTCAAGATTTAAAATTTGGTGGAGAAGATTCACTAGCAATAATTGGTGACAATTGTACCATTAGAGAATGTGTGACTATAAACAGAGGAACAATTGCTTCTGGTCAAACTACTTTAGGGAATAATTGCTTAGTAATGGCTACAGCTCATATTGCACATGATTGCCATATTGGAGATAATGCAATTATTGTAAATGGAGTGGCTTTAGCGGGTCATGTAATTGTAGGAAAGCATGCAGTGATTGGAGGCTTAGCCGCAGTACATCAATTCATACACATTGGTGATCATGCGATGGTTTCAGGTGGATCTTTAGTTAGAAAAGATGTACCACCTTTTACAAAAGCAGCAAAAGAGCCTTTATCTTATGTAGGGATTAATTCAGTAGGATTAAGAAGAAGAGGTTTCACGACTGAGAAAATCAAAGAAATTCAAGATATTTATAGAATTTTGTATCAAAAAAATTACAATACTACTCAAGCTTTAGGAATAATTGAAGCCGAAATGGAAGCAACGCCTGAGCGTGATGAAATTATCGACTTTATTCGTAACTCATCAAGAGGTGTTATGAAAGGATATTCAGGAAATTATTAGATAAAAGTTCAATTGTTAATTTGTTTAACCATTTTAGATAAAAACAAATTATCGATTAAACGATTCAACAAAATAGTAAATTAAATAAAATATAAAAAAAATGGCATCTACTTCAGATATTAAAAACGGACTTTGTATAAAACACAATCACGATATTTATAAAATCATTGAATTCCTTCATGTTAAACCAGGAAAAGGACCAGCTTTCGTAAGAACAAAACTAAAGTCTGTAACTAATGGTAAAGTGTTGGATAATACTTTTTCTGCAGGACATAAAATAGATGTAGTGCGTGTAGAAACACACACTTTCCAGTTTTTGTATCCAGAAGGGAATGAATTTCATTTTATGAATGCTGAAACTTTTGAACAAATTACACTAAACAGAAATGTATTGGATGCCCCAGATTTGTTGAAAGAAGGTGAAAATGTAATGATTCAGATCAATACTGAGACGGATTTGCCACTTTCAGTGGATATGGCGCCGTCTGTAGTCTTGGAAGTTACTTATACTGAGCCAGGTGTAAAAGGAAACACCGCAACAAATGCTACTAAACCAGCTACTGTAGAGACTGGTGCAACAATCAATGTACCTTTGTTTATTAATGAAGGAGATAAAATTAAAATAGATACTGCTACTAGTTCTTATATGGAACGTGTAAAAGAATAATTTTTAAAATTTTCTGGTTTTCAGTTATAGTCATAATTATTATATAGAATTGGGGCTATGACTGAAAACTTTGTTTTAAAACAAATGATATTATGAAGTCGCCATAACAGATTTCGTTGTATACAACAATAAAAATCAGGCGGTATTATTTGTGATCAAAAAGTAAAAATTACACATATGAAGTTCCACAAACAATATTCCTTACAAGAAATAGCTGCATTAATTGATTGCACATTTGTGGGTGATCCTCTATTTCCTGTTTTAGGGATGAATGAAATCCATGTGGTAGAATCTGGTGACATTGTATTTGTTGATCATCCTAAGTACTACGACAAAGCTTTGCAATCGGCAGCAACTATCGTTTTGATTAATAAAGAAGTGGCGTGTCCAGAAGGTAAAGCATTGATAATTTCAGATGATCCTTTCAGAGATTTTAATGCTTTGACCAGACATTTTAATCCATTTATAGCTTCAAATGTGGCTATAAGCCCTTCGGCAAAGATTGGTGCTACTACAGTTATCCAACCTAATGTTTTTATAGGTAATGATGTTGTTATTGGAGATAATTGTTTGATTCATGCTAATGTAGCTATCTATGACCAAACAATTATAGGCGATAATGTTATTATTCATGCCGGAACGATTTTGGGAGCCGATGCTTTTTATTACAAAAAGAGAGTTACCGGTTTTGATCAATTACTTTCTGGTGGAAGAGTGGTAATCGAAAATAATGTAGGTATAGGCGCTCTTTGTACTATTGATAAAGGTGTTACAGGTGATACAAGAATTGGAGAAGGAACTAAATTGGATAATCAAGTTCACGTTGGTCATGATACAGTAATTGGAAAAAAATGCTTGATTGCTTCACAAACTGGAATTGCGGGTTGTGTAATCATTGAAGATGAGGTTACATTGTGGGGACAAGTAGGAACAACCAGCGGAATAACTATTGGTTCTAAAGCTGTAGTAATGGGTCAAACTGGTGTTACCAAGTCAGTTGAAGGTGGAAAATCTTATTTTGGTACACCTATTCAAGAATCTCGTGAAAAATTAAAACAATTAGCCAACATTAAAAAAATTCCAGAAATTTTAAACAAATTAAAATAATATGTCTGCAAAAGATTTTGTCAAAGCATTTTACAAGTCGGATGCTTTAATTAATAGCACAGTTTTAAAGGATTTTATCCATCCTGAAATTATTATTGATTGGTATTCTACAGAAGGGTTTGTTCAATTAAATTATGAGGCATTGATTAATTTAGCGGATCAAATGCATAAAGCCTATGTAAGATCAAAAGCTAGAATTAGTCATATTGTTGAGGAAAAAGAAATAATTTCTGTTCGATATTCTCATTTTGTCAAAACAATTGAAAATCCAAGAGAGGAGATGCTTTTGGCCCATTTTATGACGATTTGGGAAATAAGAGACGATAAATTATATAGAGGCTATCAAATGAGTCAACTATCCTAAATAATTTGACACCAAATGGGTTTGAAATAATTTCAAAAACCTTACTTTTGCAACACAATTTTAAAAACTACATAAAAAATATATCATGAGTGTTTTAGTTAATAAAGATTCTAAAATTATTGTTCAAGGATTCACAGGAAGTGAAGGAACTTTTCACGCTTCTCAAATGATTGAATACGGAACAAATGTTGTGGGTGGTGTAACTCCAGGAAAAGGAGGATCTACACACTTAGATTTACCAGTTTTCAATACTGTTAAAGATGCTGTAGATCAAGCTGGAGCAGATACTACAATTATTTTTGTTCCACCAGCTTTTGCTGCCGATGCAATTATGGAAGCTGCTGACGCTGGTATCAAAGTAATTATTGCTATTACTGAAGGTATTCCAGTGGCAGATATGATCAAAGCAAATGCTTATGTTAAAGAAAGAAATGCTAGATTAATCGGGCCAAACTGTCCAGGTGTGATTACACCAGGTGAAGCAAAAGTTGGCATTATGCCAGGTTTTGTTTTCAAAAAAGGTACTGTTGGAATCGTTTCTAAATCTGGAACGTTGACTTATGAAGCTGCTGACCAAGTAGTAAAACAAGGTTTGGGTATTACAACAGCGATTGGAATTGGTGGAGATCCAATTATTGGAACTACAACCAAAGAAGCGGTTGAATTATTGATGAACGATCCAGAAACTGAATGTATTGTAATGATTGGTGAAATTGGTGGACAATTAGAAGCAGATGCTGCTAAATGGATCAAAGCTGATGGAAACCGTAAACCAGTTGTAGGTTTTATTGCAGGAGTTACAGCTCCAGCAGGACGTACTATGGGACATGCAGGTGCAATCGTTGGAGGTTCTGATGATACAGCAGAAGCTAAAAAGCAAATTATGAGAGAAAACGGAATTCACGTTGTAGATTCTCCTGCCGAAATTGGTAAAAAAGTAAAAGAAGTTTTAGGTTAATTTCCTAATTCAAATTATAAATCTCAAAATGCCTCACGATTTTGTGAGGCATTTTGTTTAAATAAAACGAAATGAATAAAGAGTTAGAAAAGTTTAAAGTTACTAATAGTTTTGAGTTTACTTCAGACGATAGTTTAGAGCAAGTTTGCAATGCTTCAGACGGAAGTGGTGTGTTTTTGGTATATGATTTGACTTCAGATAGAGAACTAATTATGGTTGCTTCTACAGGTACAGTTCAAAACAACGGGACCTTGAAAATTAAAAATGGTGGTTTAGCTGATAAAATTGTCGAAGGGCATCAATTTGCTAAAACAGGAAGAAAATATTCTTGGCCTTCACAAATGAAATTGGAGGGTATTTCATCTCTTGAAGTAGTTTGGTACGAAACCTTTAATGGCGATGTGAAAGCAATTCCAACAAGTGTTGAAGGGCAAGTTTTGCAAAGTTTTTTAGATAAAAATGGTCGATTACCAAGATGGAATGTTGCGTTTTAATTTTGTAAGATTTAAAACAAATCTTTAATCTTAGCTATAATAAGATCTCATAGTTTTCATAAAGCTATGAGATTTTTTTTTCAATAAAATTCAAAAGTTAAGTTGTAGATGACGGCCAAATAATTGTAAATTGCCTTGAAAAATCCCCTAATTTTGTGTTTTACAAAAAATAAAAATTATGAAAAAGTATTCTTTTTTTAGTACAATTCTTGTTTTGTTGATAGGTAGTTCTTGTGCTACTAATCCTATGACTGGAAAAAAAACGTTGAATCTTGTTTCTAATAGTGAATTGTTTCCATCCTCTTTTCAGCAATATGGTCAATTTCTTAAAGAAAACAAAGTAGTTGAAGGAACCGTAGATGCCAAAAGAGTAGAGAGTATTGGAATTAAAATAAAAGATGCTGCCGAAAAGTATTTAACTTCTATGGGGCAAAATCAATATTTAAATGACTATCGATGGGAATATAAATTAGTAGATAGTAAGGATGTGAATGCTTGGTGTTTGCCAGGCGGAAAAATTGTAGTTTACACAGGAATATTACCTGTTACCAAAGACGATGCTGGATTAGCCACGGTGATGGCTCATGAAGTATCTCATGCTTTAGCCAATCATGGGGCACAACGTATGAGTGCGGCAAAACTGCAAGGTGTTGGAGCGGTTGGATTGGCAGTTTTAACTGGAGGTCAATCAGCTGAAAGTCAAAGTATGTGGCAACAATTGTATGGTGTAGGTTCTCAAGTAGGAGTAATGTTACCGTTTAGCCGTGGACATGAGAGTGAGGCAGATAAAATTGGTTTGACTTTAATGGCAATAGCGGGGTATAATCCACAAGAAGCAATCGCTTTTTGGAAACGTATGGCTGTACAATCTGGAGGTAAATCACAACCAGAATTCATGAGTACTCACCCATCAGATGCCACGAGAGTTACTAATTTGCAAAATTTAGTGCCAGAAGCTAAAGCTATTGCCGCTAAATTCGGGAAAGCATATTAAACAAAAAAACAGTAAGATTTACTCATAAAGCCAAGTTCTAGACTTGGCTTTTTTTTGCTATTATTTAAAGTGATTTTATTTTTTGAATTCAAGAAAAAAGATACATTTACACAACTAAAAAAATGATTCTAATTTCTATGGGAAACTTACAAAAAGGAGATAAAAAATTATTAAATGCTTGGGCATTCTATGATTGGGCAAATTCAGTATATACTTTAACCATAGCATCGGCAGTTTTTCCAATATTTTATGAGGCTTTGTTTGCGGATAAAAGTCATTATATCGATGTTTTTGGAATGCATTTAAAAAACTCTGCTTTAATTAGTTTTATTACAGCTCTAGCTTTTTTGGTAGTGGCTTTTATCTCCCCCTTGCTATCTGGAATTGCAGATTATGTGGGCAATAAAAAAAGCTTTATGAAGTTTTTTTGCTACCTAGGAGCCTTATCGTGTATGGGATTGTATTGGTTTGATTTAGATTCCATTTACTCGGGATTATTATTTTATTTTCTGGGTTTATTAGGATATTGGGGCAGTTTGGTTTTTTATAATTCCTATCTTCCGGATATTGCTTTTACAGAACAACAAGACGCAATAAGTGCCAAAGGTTATTCTTTGGGATACATTGGGAGTGTGATTTTATTGATTATCAATTTGGCTATGATCATGAAGCCAAAGTGGTTTGGAATTACTGGAACCGAAGGAGTAGCGGCGATGAAAGCGATGCGTTATTCGTTTGTAATGGTGGGTGTTTGGTGGATTTTATTCAGTCAGTATACTTATTACTTTTTGCCCAAAGGAAATAAAAAAACGGGAGAGTCCATCAATAAAGATATTATTTTCAATGGATTTAAGGAACTAAAAAAAGTATGGTTCATTTTAAGAGAAAACCTTCCATTGAAACGGTATTTATATGGTTTTTTTGTTTCAAGTATGGCGGTTCAAACGGTGATGTTAGTAGCTACTTATTTTGGAGCTCAAGAAATCGAATGGAAAACTAAGGAAGATAGCACTACGGGACTGATTATTTGTATCTTATTGATTCAATTAGTTGCAGTTTTAGGAGCTTATTTAACTTCTAAAGCCTCTGAAAAATTTGGTAATATCAAGATACTAATTGTAATTAATACAATTTGGATTCTGCTTTGTGTTGGAGCTTTTATGATTACATTACCTATTCAATTTTATATAATGGCTGTTTTTGTGGGTTTAGTAATGGGAGGGATACAGTCTTTATCACGTTCTACTTATTCTAAATTTTTACCAGAAACTACAGATACAGCTTCCTTTTTTAGTTTTTATGATGTAGCCGAAAAAATAGGTATTGTAATTGGGATGTGCGTGTATGGTATAATCGATCAAGTGACTGGAAGTCCAAGATTTGCGATGGTTTTTTTGGCTTTATTCTTTTTCATAGCGGTTCTTTTGTTAAAACGAGTACCAACAAAAAAAGCGTCTTAGATAAGGACGCTTTTAGTTACTAAAAAACAAAAATAATTAACCTTTAGAAATTTCACCTGAGCCTACTACTTTGGTGTCTTTTTTGGCAGGGTTTCCATAATACACAATATCTCCTGAACCTGATACTCTTGCATATAAGCTTTCGGAACAACTTACTTTCGTATCGCCAGAACCTGAAATGCTGACACTAACTGTTTTTGATTTTAAATCGGAAGCATTAATATCACCAGAACCTGAAATACTACTAGAAAAATCATTAGCGTGACCAGTTAAAACAATATCTCCTGAACCACTCAAACTCATGTTGAACTTTTGAGCATCTACAGCCAATTTTAAATCACCGGAACCCGAAAGTTTAGCATCAAAAGCATTAGTTTTGATAATATCTTTACTAACAATATCACCTGAACCGCTTAATACCAAACCATTAATCGATTCAAAAGGAATGGTTATATGAACTGATTTTCCTTGAGATAATTTAAAGTTGTATCCTTTTTCTGTGCCAATTTTTAAGACATTGTCTACCACTTCCACATTAATATAGTCTAAAATATTTTGCTCTCCTTTGATGGTTATGTTTCCTTCTTTTCCTGAGACCAAATCCACATCAAAAAATCCTGAAACCTTTATTCCGTCATAACTAGAGGTAGTTCTCGTCTCTGTAATTACATTCCCGTTTCCTTTAATTTGCTTGCCCATATTCCATTGCCCGTAGGATAGGAAAGAGCTAAAAGACAGCAATAAAATACTAGCAATAGATAGATTTTTCATAAGTATTATTTTTTTATAGTTATAGTTTTTTGGTTAAAGCAACATTTCCGTATTCAGAGGTAATTACAACGGTATTCACTCCTTTTTTCTTGTAATACCCGTTAAATGATTTGGTATAATTAGTTTCTGCTTTGCTCAAGAATTCAAAATCGCTATCGTATTTTAAGTCGGCATAACGAAGGGTTACATCAAAATCGAAAGCAAAATTTGAACTAAAACCTACTTTTACTCCAGTATAGCCAGCATTGATTACAATTGAGTTGGCTTTGGCTTGCACTAACCCAACATCAACGCTGCTGTATTTGGTTTGTAGTTTGAGCTGATTGTTCAATGTTCCTACTTTTATAGTCAAATAATTTCCAATTCCTTCAAGCGAGTTCACTTCTTTTACTTTTACGGTACCATATTTACTAGTGTATTTTACATCGCCTGCATCCCCAATAGTCGTATCTGTATAGTCCGAAATTAAATCTATTTTTGAGAGCGCATCAATACTCAGTCCTGAGTAACGTCCTGTGATGTAACCACTTTTCAAATAAGCAATACTTGAGTTTGAACAGTATTCTATAGTGATGTTGTTTTTAGCACTATTCAATCTACCCATAGTTATTTTTCCATATTTGCAAAATATGCTTGTTGGAGCATTCAAATCGGTAGTAGAGATATTACCGTATTTATTATCAATCGTAACGCTACCATTTTTTGGAATTTTGATTACATAATTGATTTCAAAATTATTGTTTCTGCCTTTGGAGCGGTAATTATTGTTTTCAATCTGAGTTTTTGCGGTTATCAATGATTTTAATGCATTGATGTCAATGGTGATATCGTTTAAACGTTGATTCACCCAGTTTTCGCTATCACCACTTACTTTTATTAAAATATCAAGTTCAATCTTGTCTTCATCCCAAGTGGTAACAAACACCGTTCCGTAGGAATTAGTAATATCAATTCCTGCATCACTATTGACAATAAAGGCTTTTTTGATGTTTTTTTGCTTTGTAATAATTGCATCGTCATTCGCAAAACCAAGTATCGGAAATAGCAGTAATACAATAATAGTTTTATAAAGTTTTTTCATCATTTTGAGTATTAAGTTGTTCAGTAGCTTCAATTTGTGTTAATACATTTTGCAAAAATGAAATTCGAGTTTGCAAATTGCTAATCATAGCATAGATAATCTGTTTGTTTTCTCCATTGGTGGCAATTTCTTTGATGATTTTTTGATAATCATTGTCCAAAATTTTCATTTGTTCTAGGGCATCAGTAATTATTTTTTGATTCTGAGATGATTTTTTCTCTTTTAGTTTATTCAATTCATGTTTGATCAAAACCGTAAAAATAGAATCGGTTTGTTTGGTTTCTTTTGAAGCAAAAGTCAAAGTATTGGTCTTTGCCTCAGGCTTGAAAAAGAAAGACAAGCTAAACATCATTAGTATAGTTGCAGCAATACTAATCGTGGTATATAGATTTCGTTTTCTATTTTTAATAGTTTTATTATTCAATTTATCTGTAAACCGACTTTCATGATTATTGGGCATTGCTAAAACATCCCAATCTGAGTCGAATTTTGCAAACAATTGATCTAATTTTTCATCTTCATTTGTCATATTCACTTAATTTATTTCTTAAATTTTCTTTAGCTCTGCTCAAAGTCGTTCTACAATTAGCATAACTTATTTTTAGGATTTCGCTAATTTCTTCTTGGTCATAACCTTCTATGTAAAACAAAGTCAAAACCGTACTGTAGCTGGTTTTTAATGATTGTATAGCATTTAAAATCTCTTTTACTTTTAGTTCATCAAAGCTGACAACATCAGTAATTTCAGCCTCTTTCTCTTCAATTTTATATAAATTTTTCTCAAAATCATCCACCTTAAGCTTGTTATTCTTCTTACAAAAATCAATGCTGTAGTTGATCACGATACGTTTTAACCAAGCGCCAAAAGCCACTTCTTTTTTGTAGGAGTCAATTTTAGTAAACGCCTTCAGGAAACTCTCTTGCATCACATCTTCAGCAAAATGCTCATCTTTCACTATACGAAAAGCCACATTATACATAGCCTTGCAATACCTATTGTAGACTTCAAATTGAGCCTTTTGGTTTTGTTTTTGGCAAAGTGTTACCAATTCTTCGATATGTAATTGCTGATATGACAAGTAGTGATTGATCGTTTTAATGAAAGACGTTTCTTTTTAGGTAGTGTTACAGTTTTTGCAAAAAAGATATTTAAAGGTATCAAAATAAACGCATTTTGGTTGGAATTGTTTATTTTCAAACTCTTTCTTTTTTTTTGGAGCAGAAAGATTTGGCTTTTTTGTAAACATAGTCCCGCTGTTCGTTCTATCTTTGCTTTTCTAAAGAAAAAAAGCAAAGGATGCCACTGCCATCGGGTCTAGCAGTAAGTATTGTTTTTCTTTTGCCAGCATATTATAAAATATACCTTTAGCTATTTCTTTTTAAAAGCTCTGGCACAAAGATTGTCTTTGCTAGCATGAATTTTGTACTGCTAATCTGCATATACATTGAATTCCAGATAAATAAAAAGTATAAATCATTAACTTTGCATCAAATGATTTTTCATTTAATGACAAAATGACTTAATAAAGATATGTCAAACCACAAAATATTAACAATTGACAACTTGTCACTTCAAGAATTTGATTCCGAATCAGATTTAATTCCACTTTTAACTCCTGAGGATGAAGAGGAAATGAATAATGAAACATTGCCTGAAACCTTACCAATTTTGCCACTGCGCAACACAGTGTTGTTTCCGGGTGTGGTTATTCCAATTTCTGCCGGAAGAGATAAGTCTATCAAATTAATCAATGATGCCAATGCCTCTGGAAAAGTAATTGGAGTAGTGGCTCAAATCAACGAAGAAGACGAAGATCCTTCCAAAAATGATATCAATAAGATTGGTACCGTTGCCAGAATTTTGCGTGTGCTCAAAATGCCTGATGGAAACGTTACGGTAATTTTGCAAGGAAAAAAACGCTTCGAAATTGACGATGTAGTTTCTGAGGATCCTTATATTACGGCTACTATCAAAGAGGTTTCTGAAAAAAGACCTCGAAAAAACGATACCGAATTTTCAGCTATCATTGATTCCATCAAAGAATTGGCGATTAAGATTGTTCAAGAAAGTCCAAATATTCCAACCGAAGCTACTTTTGCTATCAAAAACATTGAAAGTCAATCGTTTTTGGTAAATTTCGTTTCCTCAAACATGAATCTTTCGGTTAAAGAAAAGCAAAATTTATTAGCCATCAATGGATTAAAAGATCGCGCACTAGAAACCTTGCGTTTCATGAATGTCGAATTGCAAAAGCTTGAGCTAAAAAATGATATTCAATCCAAAGTTCGTTTTGATTTAGATCAGCAACAAAGAGAATATTTCTTGCACCAGCAAATGAAAACCATCCAAGAAGAATTGGGAGGCGTTTCTCAGGAAGAAGAAATGGACGAGATGGGTCAGAAAGCTAAAGCTAAAAAATGGGACGAAAAAACGCAACAACACTTCGAAAAAGAGTTGTCCAAAATGCGTAGAATGAATCCTCAGGCTCCAGATTTTGGAATTCAAAGAAATTATTTGGAATTATTTTTAGAATTGCCTTGGGGCGAATTTTCAAAAGACAATTTTGATTTAAAACACGCTCAAAAAGTATTAGATAAAGATCATTTTGGTTTAGAAGAAGTAAAAAAGCGAATGATTGAACACTTGGCCGTACTTAAGTTAAGAAACGACATGAAGTCTCCAATTATTTGTTTGACTGGACCTCCAGGTGTAGGTAAAACTTCAATTGGTCGTTCAGTTGCTGAGGCTTTGGGTAGAGAATATGTTCGTATTTCTTTGGGTGGTTTGCGTGATGAAGCAGAGATTCGTGGGCATCGTAAAACGTATATTGGAGCTATGCCAGGACGAATTATTCAAAGTTTGAAAAAAGCAGGTACTTCTAACCCTGTTTTTGTTTTAGATGAGATAGATAAATTATCAAGCAGTCATAACGGAGATCCTTCTTCAGCTTTATTAGAGGTTTTGGATCCTGAGCAAAACAATGCGTTTTATGATAATTTCCTTGAAATGGGGTATGATTTGTCTAAAGTGATGTTCTTGGCGACTTCTAACAATATGTCGGCTATTCAACCTGCTTTGCGCGATCGTATGGAAGTGATAAAAATGTCGGGTTATACTATTGAAGAAAAAGTTGAAATTGCGAAAAAACATTTGTTTGCAAAGCAGCTAGCAGCTCACGGTTTGACTGCTAAAGATTTGACTATTGGTAAAAAACAACTAGAAAAAATCATCGAAGGCTATACTCGAGAATCGGGTGTTCGTGGCTTAGAAAATAAAATTGCGCAAGTGGTTCGAAACGCAGCAAAATCTGTTGCGATGGAGGAGGAGTACAACAAAAAAGTAACCGACGAAGATATTGTAAAAGTACTAGGCGTTCCAAGATTGGAGCGCGATAAATACGAAAGCAACGATGTGGCTGGTGTGGTTACAGGTCTGGCTTGGACAAGTGTTGGTGGTGATATATTATTTATAGAATCGTTGATTTCTCCAGGCAAAGGATCCATGACTATTACGGGTAATTTAGGGAATGTCATGAAAGAATCGGCTACGATTGCCTTAGAATATATCAAAGCAAATGCTGAATTACTAGGCTTGAATCCTGAGATTATTTCGAAATACAATATTCATTTGCACGTTCCTGAGGGAGCTACTCCAAAAGATGGTCCAAGTGCAGGTATTGCAATGTTGACTTCTTTGGTGTCGTTGTTTACTCAAAAACGCGTGAAGAAAAACTTAGCCATGACAGGCGAAATTACTTTACGCGGAAAAGTATTGCCTGTAGGTGGAATTAAAGAAAAAATATTGGCTGCCAAAAGAGCCAATATCAAAGAAATTATTCTTTGTCACGAAAATAAAAGTGACATTGATGAGATTAAATCGGAGTATTTAGAAGGCTTAAGCTTTCATTATGTAAAAGAAATGAGCGAAGTTTTGGCTATTGCCATTACAAATCAAAAAGTAAAAAACGCCAAAGAGTTAAAATAAAACGAAGTATCACTAGTTATTCCAAATTCCAGCTGTTTATCAAGTTCGGGATTTGGAATTTCTTTTTATACGGAAAATCATATTTTTAAGGGATATAATTTTATCTTCGTTTTGTCGTTTTAGTTAATCAAAAAAACACCGTCTTGAAGGTATTCAAAAAGCTTTTAGTTGTACTCATAATGTTACTTTGTTTGCCTGTTTTTGGGCAAATAGGAGGAAGGTATACTTATCAGTTTTTGAACTTGGTTACTTCTCCACGTCAAGCAGCTTTGGGTGGAAAAACAGTAACAATCTATGATGACGATGTCAATCAAGCACATTTTAATCCAGCTTCGATTAATCCAGAAATGCATAATCAATTGGCGCTCAATTACGGGAGTTATTTTGGTGAAGTAAGTTATGGTACTGCATCTTACGCGTACACTTATGATCGGCACTTACAAACCTTTCAAGCCGGAATCAATTATATTAATTACGGTAAATTTGAAGGTTATGACGAAAATGGTCAAGCTACCAACTCTTTTACCGGTAGCGAAGTGGCGGTTTCTTTGGGTTATGCCTATAATGTGCCTTTTACAAATTTACATATTGGCGCCAATGCTAAAGTGATTTCATCTGTTTTAGAAAATTATAATTCATTAGGTGGCGCGCTGGATATAGGTGCGGTTTATTTAGACGAACGTAATGATGTGAATTGGGCTTTGGTAATTCGTAATATTGGAACACAATTCACTACTTATTCTGGAGTTCGTGAAAAATTACCTTTAGAAGTACTACTTGGTGTTTCGCAAGAATTAGACAATGTTCCCATTCGATGGCATTTGACGTTAGAGAATTTGCAACAATGGAATGTTGGTTTTTCAAATCCGGTGCGTGGAGAAACGGCTATTGATGGAACCGAAACCGAAGAGAAAGTTTCTTTTGTAAATAATGCGTTGCGACATGTTATTTTTGGAGTTGAATTGTTTCCCAAAAGAGCTTTTAACGTAAGACTTGGTTATAATTTTCGCCGTGGCGAAGAATTGCGTGTAGTTGATAAACGACATTTCTCCGGGATTTCTGTTGGTTTTGGTTTGAAAATGAACCGACTAAAATTCAATTATTCCTATTCTCGCTATACTTTGGCAGCCAATACAAGTTTGTTTGGTTTGTCGTTGAACTTGCAATAAGAGTTTGTTAACTTTGTACATTATTTAAAAATCAGTAATCATTTTCTATTGAAAAAATTACAAAAACCAACTTCATTTTGAATACTAAAATCACTATCGCTATCGACGGATTTTCGTCTACAGGCAAAAGCACTTTGGCCAAACAATTAGCTAAACATTTAGGGTATATTTATGTAGATACTGGCGCCATGTATAGGGCAGTAGCTTATTTTGCTATGCAAAAAAATATTATTTCCTCAGCGGGTTTTGATCAATCGGCTTTGATTGCCTTGCTTCCTTCGATTCAGTTGTCGTTTCAGTTTAATGAAGTTTTGGGTTTTGCCGAAATGTATTTGAACAATGAGAATGTAGAAACCCAAATTAGAACGATTGAAGTCTCTAGTTATGTGAGTAAAGTAGCCGAGGTTTCTGAAGTTAGAGCTAAATTGGTCGAGCAACAACAAGAAATGGGAAAAAGCAAAGGGATTGTGATGGACGGTCGCGATATAGGAACCGTTGTTTTTCCAGATGCTGAATTGAAAATTTTCATGACAGCAAGTGCTGCAACACGAGCTCAAAGACGTTTTGCTGAGTTAGAACAAAAGGGCGATAAGGTAAGTTACGAAGAAGTGCTCAAAAATGTTGAAGAACGCGATTATATTGATACACATAGAGCAGATTCGCCTTTGATTATAGCTAACGATGCCATAGAAATTGACAATTCTGATTTGAGTAAAGAAGAACAATTTAAAATTGTTTTGGATTTAGTTGAAGAAGTGATTAATGCCGAGTAAGTTTTGTAAATATCTTTTTAAAATAGTAGATTTACCGCTTACTTTTTTTTAATAATTCAATTCGACTGTATGGGAATTAAAATTAGATTGATCATAATGAGTTTTCTTCAATTTTTTGTTTGGGGAGCTTGGCTCATTACTATTGCCAATTTTTGGTTTGGCACAAAGCAGTGGGACGGAACACAATTTGGTTTAGTCTTCAGTACTATGGGGATCGCCTCTTTGTTTATGCCTACCCTTACAGGAATTATAGCCGATAGATGGATTAATGCTGAAAAACTGTATGGTGTTTTGCATATTTTGTACGCTTTGGTTTTATTCTATTTGCCACAAATTACCACTCCAGATAATTTTATTTATGTGATGCTTTTGGCGATGTGTTTTTATATGCCAACTATTGCTTTAAGTAATTCTATTTCTTACACTGCACTAAAATTGAATGATTGTGATGTGGTTAAAGATTTTCCTCCCATTCGTGTTTTTGGGACCATTGGATTCATTGTTGCCATGTGGATTACTAATTTGACCGAAAATAAAGCATCGGCTAATCAGTTTTATATCGCTGGTTTTGCTGCTATTGCGCTGGGTTTGTATTCTTTTTCATTACCAAAGTGTAAACCACAGAATTTAACCAAAGAAAATGCTTCGTTCATGGAGCTGATGGGATTAGAGTCTTTTAAATTATTTGCCAATTATAAAATGGCGCTATTTTTTATCTTCTCTATGTTTTTGGGAGCGGCTTTGCAATTAACGAATGCTTATGGGGACGTTTTTTTAGATGAATTTAAACATTTTCCTAAATATGCCGATTCATTTGTAGTGAAATATTCTACAATTATAATGTCTATTTCTCAAATATCGGAGACTTTATTCATTTTGGCTATCCCTTTCTTCTTGAAACGTTTTGGTATCAAGCAAGTAATGCTTATAAGTATGTTGGCTTGGGTATTACGTTTTGGTTTGTTTGCTTTTGGAGATCCTGTGAATGGTTTATGGATGATTGTTTTATCATGTATCGTTTACGGAATGGCCTTTGATTTCTTTAATATTTCGGGTTCGTTATTTGTAGAAACGAATACGGATGCTAAAAATCGTTCTTCGGCTCAAGGGTTGTTTATGATGATGACCAACGGGATTGGTGCTATTTTAGGGAGTTTTACTTCGGGTTGGGCTATTGATCGGTTTTTTACTAAGTCGTTTAAAACTACTACAGAATTAGCAGGTTTCTTACAAACCGAAACTACGAACCCTAAAATGATGGAGTTTATTGGTACTCAAGGTAAAAAAGTAGCTGTTGATGGCGTATTAGATTCGGTTCTATTAATGAAGGATTGGCATCAAATTTGGTTGGCTTTTGCAGTATATTCCTTGATTATTGCCATTGCTTTTGCCTTGTTGTTCAAACACGAGCACCATCCTAAAGAGGTAGAAACGGTGAGTCATTAAAATATATTTGATTTAATTCTAAATCCTAACTAGTTGTAGACTTGTTAGGATTTTTTATTACCGATAAAGCCTATTATAATTTCATTAGCCCCGATAGCAGTGAAAATCCTTTTATGGCGGTGTTCGCTATAAAAGATTGCAACGGATAGCGGGAACAATGCCAACAAAAATGCCAATTCTTTCGCTTCAAAATAGTTTTATGGACTCTTTTGATTTTAGTTGACTACATCTAAGGTTAAATATTTTGCCATATTGATTAATTGTTTTACTTTTGCACACCTTTTGGTGAATAAGAGTTTCCTTTAGGTATCAACTATTTATGTAAAACAACTTCTGTTTTTTCTCTCGCTTTAAGAAACTCAAGATAAACAGAATACAAATTTTTATCAGCATGTCTGAACAATTAAAATCACAAGAAGAGTTTTTAGCAAATTTTAACTGGCATAACTTTGAAGAAGGTATCGATGCAGTAGATGAGAAAAACTTATTAGAATTCGAAGAACTAGTATCAAAAACTTTCATCGCTACAGACCAAGAAGAAGTAGTTGAAGGAGTAGTTGTTAGAATTACAGATAGAGACGTAATCGTTGATATCAACGCTAAATCGGAAGGTGTTATTTCATTAAACGAATTCCGTTACAACCCAGCTTTAAAAGTAGGTGACAAAGTAGAAGTATTAATTGATATCCGTGAGGATAAAACAGGTCAATTGGTATTATCTCACAGAAAAGCACGTACTATCAAATCTTGGGATAGAGTTATTTCGGCTAACGAAACAGGAGAAATCGTTAATGGTTTTGTAAAATGCAGAACTAAAGGTGGTATGATTGTTGACGTTTTCGGAATCGAAGCATTCTTGCCAGGATCTCAAATTGATGTTAAACCAATTAGAGATTACGATGTATACGTAAACAAAATGATGGAATTCAAAGTGGTAAAAATCAACCACGAATTCAAAAACGTTGTAGTATCTCACAAAGCGCTTATCGAAGCGGATATTGAAGTACAGAAAAAAGAAATCATCGGTCAATTACAAAAAGGACAAGTATTAGAAGGTGTGGTTAAAAACATTACTTCTTATGGTGTGTTTATTGACTTAGGTGGTGTTGATGGATTAATTCACATTACTGACCTTTCTTGGAGTAGAATCAACCACCCAAGTGAAGTTCTTGAATTAGACCAAAAATTAAACGTTGTAATC